>CABQCC010000115.1 GCA_902462495.1 uncultured Eubacterium sp.
TAGGCGGCCCTTATAGGGCCTGTGCAAACCACCAGTTCAACTGGTGGTTATGATTTGTAGTTGTGTAAAATAATTTTTTCTGTAAGTTCCGGGAATGGAAAATCAAGATAAATCGTGCCGTAGTATTTCGATTTGTCAAGCGGATAACCCATAAAATACTCGTTGATGATTTCCGAGTTCTTTCTCGGACCTTTTGAACCGCCTGCGGTTGATGTGTAGTTGATTATGTATCTGCCGTTAAATTCGCTCATACTGTCCAAAAACGGCTTCAGGCACTCGTTCCAGCGTTCAACAGGCTTGTATTTGAATCTGTCTTGAATGATGAACACGGCATTGTCCTTGCCCTTCGTTTCAAGTGTCAGAGCGTGAGGCTCTGCCGTTCTTTGCTCAACCCAGCGAGAAAAGTCAATTCCCGTGTTATCATCGGTGAATTCCTTGTTGTCTGTCCTCATTTTGCACCTGCGAATGAGCACAATTTTGCCCCTTGCTTCTCCGAGGTCGGGCACACGATTTTCGGTGAACCACCTGTCCTCGTTGCCTTTTATGTAAGTGTAAAAGAGGTTGTCAAAGCATTTTTCGTTTTCTCGGTTGCTGTCGTTTTTGAACTGAAAAACAATGGCTTCACTCGGATTTTCCTCCAAAAATTTGTAGCAATGATTGAGCACATCTTCAAGGTCCATTTGACCGCCCGAACGGTTTGCCGTGCAAAACGCCTTAACTATTCCGTGCACCATTTTCAGCCGTTCGTCCTTGCTTTCAACCCTGATGTCAAGCGCACGAATTCCGATGTTCAGCTGTTCGTATATGTTTTGGTTTTGTGTTTGAAAGTGATGCGGAAATTGAACGAATTGAGTGACGCAGTCATGACTGCCGGGGATAGTCAATTCAAACAAATTTTCGTTGTTGTCAAAGTCTGCCATCCATTTTTTGAGATTTAATTTCATAGTTATCACCAAGAATATTATATAATATTTGTTGAAGTTTATCAATAGAATATCTGTTTATATGGTGATATAATATTTATACTAATATTTAAAGGATGACTTTTATGAGCTATTTACCATGCGAACTTCATTGCCACAGCAATCACGGCGAGGGCAATTTTTCTGTCGGCGAACTTTTGCAAAAATCGGCTGACGACCACCTCGCTTTAATAGCAATTACCGATAAAAACATAACAGACGGTTTTGCGGAACTTGACGATTCCGTCACTCCGTCAATCAAGGGTATGGAGTGTGTAACGCCTTATGGAAGCCTGCTTGCGCTCGGCGTTGACTCTGCGGTTGACATTTCAAACACTACTCCCGATAATATCGACAGCGTGATTCAGGAACTTCGTGGCAACGGTGCAGTTGTCGGAATATCTCATCCGTTTGACGAAAACGGTGCGTGGAAATTCAATCTTCGCAATCACCGCAACATTGATTTTATTGAGGTGTGGCATGGTGCGTTCACCTTTGCAAATGCCGAAAACGACAAGGCGCTTGCTATGTGGACAGAACTTCTTGACAAGGGTTGTCACATTGCCTGCACCTATGGCAGAGATTGGAAGAATGACGAAAACTGCGGTCACTTTGGTTGTACCTATCTTGATGTGGACGGCGAAATTAATCAGCACAACGCACTTAAGGCTTTGCGTATGGGCAAAAGCGTTGCTTCAACGGGCGTAAAATTTTTCTTCCGTGTTCACCAAAAGGGTGTAACTTATACTATCGGTGAAACGCTCCAAAAGGGAAGCAGTGTTTTCAGCTTCTTCACCGACCTCCATTCAAGAGAGAAAAATTCAGGCACGGAAGAAGTCGAGTATCAAACAATCAAACTCATTACAAACGGCGGTGTCTGCATTATGGAAACCGCTGTGTCCGAGCGACATATTCATATTAATCTCAAGAATAATCATTGGTACCGTGCCGAACTTTGGGGCAAGGTTGACGGAGAGAAAAAACTTCTTGCCGTCACCTCACCGATTTATACGGCATAGTTTTTGGAAAATATTTTTTCTTGACAAACTGCACAGACGGTATTATTATAGTTATACAAAATATTTCGGGGCGAGGTGCGATTCCTCACCGGTGGTATAGTCCACGACCTGTCGCAAGACAGCTGATTCGGTGCAATTCCGAAACCGACGGTTAAAGTCCGGATGAAAGAAATATAAAATCTTAATAGTATTTGCGCATTGATGAGTGCGCAAGTATCGGATTTGTCTTTCGCCCTAACATACTTATGTTAGGGTTTTTCTTATGCCATCCCGGGCAGGAAAGGAATGACTATGTCAAAGGAAAATATCATCAATCAAAACAAAAATACAAAGGCAAACAAAACGCATCTTATTGTTGGTTGCGGTGTGTTGGCGGCGGTTGCAACAGCACTTCAGTATTTGGAAATCCCAAGTCCCGTAAATTTCATTGCACTTGATTTTTCGGATTTGCCTGCACTTCTCGGTGCGTTTGCATACGGTCCGATTGCCGGCGTGCTCATTGAACTTGTAAAGAATGTGATTCACCTTGCAGTCAGCAGAAGCGGATATGTAGGAGAATTGTCAAACTTCATTTTGGGCGCAGTTTTCACTCTTACAGCAGGCTTGATTTATCAAAAACATAAGACAAAGAAAAGTGCAATCTGGGGCGGTGTAATCGGTGCACTTATTATGGCAGTGGTCAGCTATCCGTCAAACCTCTTTGTTGTTTATCCGTTCTATTACAACTTTATGCCGAAAGAGGCTGTGCTCGGCGTTTATCAGGCACTCTTTAAGGTTGACAGCATCGAAATGGCAATTTTGATTTATAATGTGCCGTTTACATTTATCAAGGGATTAATCAGCGTTGCGATTTCTGCATTGATTTACAAACCGCTTAGACCATTCCTTAAAGGAAAAGAAAAAACAAAATAATATATATACACGCTCAGGCGAACTATGTTCGCCTTGCAAAAAATTTAAATTTTTTTAATTAACCTATTGAAAAGTTCCTCTCCATACTTTATAATAGGTAAGTACAGACAGGTGTTTTGTGCATCTGTCTTTTCTTTTTTTAAAATGTTCATAAGAGGGGACAATAGCAGGAATGTATAAAATCGGATTTGATAACGACAAATATTTGTCTATGCAATCAAGCAGAATAAAGGAACGAATTGCGGAATTCGGCGGAAAGCTTTATCTTGAATTCGGCGGAAAGTTGTTCGATGATTATCACGCAAGCAGAGTTTTGCCGGGATTTTTGCCTGACAGCAAACTTCAAATGCTTCTTCAGCTTAAAGATGAGGCAGAGGTTGTTGTAGTCATCAGCTCGGTTGATATAGAAAAAAACAAAATCAGGGGCGACCTCGGCATCACTTATGATGTTGATGTGTTCAGACTTATTGACGCTTTTGAAAGCAAGGGCTTGTTTGTCGGCTCGGTTTGCCTCACAAAGTATACCGCAACTCCAAAAGTTTTGGCGTTTGAGGAAAAACTGAAAAATGCAGGCATCAAGACCTATCATCATTATTTGATTGACGGTTATCCAAACAATATTTCAAAAATTGTATCGGATGAGGGCTACGGCAAAAATGATTATATCGAAACTCAAAGGGAACTTGTTGTTGTCACAGCACCCGGTCCGGGCAGCGGCAAAATGGCAACATGCCTCTCACAGCTTTATCACGAAAACAAGCGTGGCGTAAAAGCAGGATATGCAAAGTTCGAAACTTTCCCGATTTGGAATATTCCGCTCAATCACCCGGTTAACATTGCATACGAAGCCGCAACCGCCGACCTAAACGATGTCAATATGATTGACCCGTGGCACCTTGAAGCCTACGGCGAAACCACCGTTAACTATAACCGTGATGTGGAAATCTTCCCTGTGCTCAAGGCAACATTCGATAAGATTTACGGCAAATGTCCATACAAATCGCCTACCGATATGGGCGTAAATATGGCAGGCAACTGCATTATCGACAATGATGCGGTTTGCGAGGCATCGAATAACGAAATTATCCGCAGATACTTCAATGCAAAGCGTAACAAAAAGCGTGGCGCAAAGAATGACAGCGAGATATATAAATTGGAGCTTTTGCTCAACAACGCTCTCCTTGATGTAAATGACAGAAAATGCGTTAAGTTTGCGGAAGAACTTTCCGAAAAAACAAATGCTCCTGCGGCGGCTGTTGAATTGCCAGACGGCACAATCATCACGGGCAAAACTTCACCGATTATGGGTTGCCTGAGTGCAACAATATTGAATGCACTAAAGGCACTTGCACAGATGGACGATGTGACCTTGATTGACCCTGAGGTTATCAAACCTATCGAAAACTTAAAAACACAGCATCTTGGAGCGAAAAATCCACAGTTGCACATAAACGAAATTCTTATCGCACTTGCGATTTCGGCTGTTACTGATGACAATGCAAAGCTGGCACTTGCACAGATTGGCAAGCTAAAGCACAGCGAAATGCACTGCTCTGTTATGATTTCTGCTGTTGATGAAAAGGTGCTTAAGGAACTCGGAATCAGACTCACTTGTAACGATAAATAACACAAGGGGTCGCACAACAATCAATGACGGTTGTACACCCCAAGGGTGTATTGCCGTCTTTTTTTATAAATTTTTTATAGGAGGACAAATTTATGAAAAAACCAAAATACATATTCATCACAGGCGGTGTTGTTTCGGGACTCGGCAAAGGGATA
>CABQCC010000116.1 GCA_902462495.1 uncultured Eubacterium sp.
GGAGGATTGGCTCCATGAACAAGACAGCTATAAAGAATACCCACAACCATTGACAAAATAAGTGCCCACAATTTGTTTGTTTTGTCAGAAACGATACCGACGATTAGTGCGGTGAAAATAAAGCCGATTATGTATCCGCCCGTTGAACCGAGAAGAACGCCGAATCCGCTCTTAAATCCTGAAAAAACAGGAACACCGATTGCACCGATGAGGATATAAAGGAGGGTTGAGAGTGTTCCCCTCTTTGCACCGAACAAGCCTGAAATGAGCACCACGCCCATTGTTTGCAATGTAATCGGAACTGTAAGCGGAATTGAAATCCACGAGCAAACCGCAATAATTGCCGCAGAAAGACCGATGTAAACCATATCGGTTATTTTTGAATTAGTTTTCTTTTTTACTTCTGTCTGTGCCATAGCCACATACCTCGATATATTATTTTTGACTTTCGCCAAATTGATTTATATTTTAACACATAATTCCCGATTGTCAACCTAAAATTTAAAACAGGTTTACAATCGGGAACATTCAGAAAACAATTCTATTAAACTTTACACGATTATATATACTTTTTAATTTCAAGATTTATCATTTCTCGATTTTCAAGAAGCCACAAAGCATTGTGAGGATATTCGGAAAAAGTGATAGGCTCGTCTGTGCCGTTTTCCATGAGTTTTACAACAGCGTCCTTGCCGATTTTTTCTTCCAAAAGTTGAAGCGCACGCATATCCTGCAATCCGTCATAAAAGACATTCAATCGAAGTGAGTTAAGAGGCTTCAGGTTTTCACCCGGATACACAACAAATGAATCGCCAGAAGCAAAAGCCTTGCCTGCGTCAGTGATTTTGTACGGGTCAATAGCTTTCTTTGAAAGTCGGGTATAGTAGAAATTATATCCCCAATGGAGAAATCCCTTTATGCCGTACTTATAAAGCTGGTAACCGATAATTCTGTTTCTAACGGAAGCTGTTGAGAAAAATCTGTTTGAAACATTTTTGCGAGACTGTGCGCTGCAATAATAAGTCCAAAGGTCATCAAACTTGCCGATGAAATTATTGATGAAATCAGTTGCAGGAATCGGATAACGAATATTGCAAATCTTGGCAAGAGGATAAGATGACATAGCGTCCATAATTTTATACTCGTCAAAAAGGTCATATGTAATTTTACTTGCTTTTTTATATGACAAAAGATAGCCGAACGGCGGTTCATCCGAAATGTGAATAAACACATTTTTTTCGAGTTTTTCCTCTTTCAAAAAGCCTTTGAGTGCTGTTGCAAATTGGCTCAAAAACTGCTTGTATTCACTTGAAGAAGCCCTTGTTTCCCAGCCGAAAATTTTTACTTCCTTGCCGTTTTCTTCTGCCACAATTTTCGGTGCGTGCTTTGCACCCCATTGTGTGAACAAATGCGAAATTTCAAAATATTCAATTCCGCATTCCTTTGAAATATCTATCCATTTTTTAAGCAAAGAAAGGTCAAAAGCATACTTATTTTTACCTTGCTTGAACACCTTAACAAGCTGAACGGTCGGTCGCTCCTTGCCGATTTCAGTATCCAAAGGCGGAGTGAAAACAGGAGTTAAAACGCAGTTCATTCCGTAATCCGACGCCTTGGTGAGATAATTGCGAAGTGCCTCCCAATATTCATCGGAGAACGCTTCAAAATTGTAATAAGTCATCAAGCAATCTGTATGAATCCAGTTAGTATAAATCAAAGTCTGCTTTGGCAAAAGTGCATCTATAACTTCAACCGAAACTTCCGACTTACATTCTGCATCATCTGTTTTCAATGTGATTGAAATCTTATGTTCTCCGACAGGCAAAACATCATCCTTTGCAGGTGAAATTTCAATCCAAAACGCATAAGCACCGTCTGTTTCAAAAATGCAACCGCCGTCAATGGGATAAAGCAAATCAGGATACAAGCCTGCTTCTTTTTTGATGTAATAATCATCTGCATTTTTCATTGCAGGAAAATCACTTTGAATATTTTTGACAACCGAAACATTCAAAAAGTCATCAATCGGCGACTCAACGCTGATTGCAACACGCTCATTTTTTGTTGATTTGAAAGCAATTTGAAATGACTTCTTTTCATTTTTCAGCATTGAAAACAGCTTCAATTCCAAAAGACTATCTATTGACGAATCAACAAAAACTTTTTCAAGAGATGAAACCACTTTAACATCACTAATCATTTTAACACTCCAATTAGATTTGTACATTTTGTATATTATATAAGAAACCGAGGGTTATGTAAAGTCATAGTCGATTACTATATAAATATATAAAATTAAAAATCCGAATTATTAATAATAACAGGCAGTTAGAAAATCCTAACTGCCTCAAATATTTTTATACCTGCTGTCTGTTGATAACATTTATTTGATTTGAATATACGGTTACAAGGTTGTTTTCAGCATCATAATACGAAACATAACCTCTTACAGCCCAACTATCTGACGATGAGAAATTACGCATATTCGCAATGCAAAGACCGCTCGACTTGCCGGCGTTGTACTTGCCGGCTGTCATTTTGTTGTTGATCAACAAAGTGAAATTTGTCGGGTCAAATTTTTCTGCATCTTTGTGATAGAACAAAATTCCCAATGATTCAACATTGCAATTTTCAGGAATTCCAACGCCCATTATAAACGACCCTGTTTGCTTGTCATCATCATAATTATAATGCAATTCAAGTGCTGGCACACCGTTTTCTGCAACAGGAGGAGTCGGAAGTTCGGTTCCGCCTTTGTCATACTCTGCAACAACAGACACATCCTCACCTGCCTGCAATTTTGCAAGAACTTCTGCTTCGTCAAACGCCCATCTTCCGTTGATATATCCATATCTGTATGGCACTTCGGGAACAAGCTCTGCGATTGATGTCACACTCTGCCATTCATCAACCGTCTTTGTTACAGTCGATTTCACCCAATTTGTGTATGTTGTGAAAGTGAGTGTTGCAGAATTATTCTTAACAAAAACAGCCTTCAAATCCGTGTTTGCAACGATTTTAAAAGTATACTTGCTGTCCTTACTGAAATACAAATTGTTAACAGTATCATACCAACCAACAAACTTGTAGCCGTCATTCGGAACAGCTGTCAAAGTTACTGTTGTGCCAGACAAAACTGAGGTTTTGCTTTGAACATTTGAATTGTTGTCATATTCAACGGTAAATGTTCCGTTCGGTGCGGTTATGCTCAAATTGAGATACGGTTTCAAGTCATACATGCTTTCCAACAAACTTGTTGTGAGTGAATCAACTTCTTGTTGAGTGAGGTTTGACAAATCATCAGGGACACTTTCAAGCTTATTCAAAAGTGCAGTATAGGTATCATCTGAATAATCGTTTCTTGCATACTCTGAAATCATTGTTTTCAAATAATCCAGCGCATCTGTATCAACTGAGAAATGAAGTGTAATATTATTTGTCGAAGCCCAAGTTTTGAAATCATTTGAAACATTATCATTCCACTGCTTTTCGTTGCCCAAATAATACAAATCTTTTAGCGACTTGCAATTTGCAAACGCATTTTTACCGATAGTCTTAATACCTTTTGGAATTGTTACGCTAACCAATCTTGTGCAATAGGTAAACGCATAATTTTCAATATTTGTAACACTTTTTGGAACAACTGCATTTGTCAAATTGACACAAGAAGCAAAAGTTGTCGGTTCAATACTCGTCAAACTATCGGAAAGGGTAACGCTTGTTAACGCATTACAATTATAAAAAGCGTTTTCTCCAAGCGAAGTAACGGTATTCGGTAAGGAAATACTTGTCAAAGATTTACATTCGGAAAACGCAGATTTTCCAATGATATTCAGACTGTTAGGCAACTCAATGCTCTTTAATACTTTGCAATATCCAAAAGAGTAATTCCCGATTTGTGTTACATTGTCGCCCATTGTAACATCTGCCAAATTCACACAGTTGTAAAACGCATAACTGCCAATGCTTGTTACACCACTGCCGATTACAGCACTTTTCAACATCGAGCAGTTATCAAACGCTCTTACGCCGATACTCGTCACACTGTCAGGAATCATTATGTTCAACAAACCCTTGCAATTTTCGAATATAAAATCGCCCAAAGTTGTCACGCTGTTTGGAATATCAATGCTCGATAAACTCGAACAACCTTTAAAAGCACTTTTACCGATTCGTGTTACGCTATCAGGGATAGTTACCTCTGTTAAGCTACTGCAACCGCTGAACAATTCGTTACCGATGGTTGTTATGCCCGTGCCTATTTTAACAGTTTTTATATCCGCATTTTTATAAAAAGGACTGTTGTTGCTATAAGAATAGTTGTTCATTTCGCCTGAACCCGAAAAAGTGAGTACACCGTTTGTTTTATCAAATGAATATGTCACATCCGCACCGCACTTACCGTTCGACACACTCGCACTTGCCGAAAAACTAAAGCCAAACACAATGGATAAAACCATAGCAAATGAAATAAATATGCTAATAAACTTTCTCATAATACCCTCCTAAATTAGAATTATAATTTTTTTACATATTAGCAAACAACACAATTCATGTCAACAAATTTGTTGAACAAAGCACACAAATAATAATGCGGTAGAAAAACGCAAAAATCATAACCACCAGTTGAACTGGTGGTTTGCACAGGCCCTATAAGGGCCGCCT
>CABQCC010000117.1 GCA_902462495.1 uncultured Eubacterium sp.
GTGCAATCGGTGCTGTTGCAGGCTTCAGTCAAAGCCTTATGTTGATATGACGGTTAAGGTTATGGCGGATTTCGGAGTTGAGGTTGAGGAACGAGAAAATTCGTATTTTATTGCAGGCAATCAAACTTATCAAAAGCGAGATTACAAGGTTGAAGCGGATTGGTCGCAGGCAGCTTTCTTTATGGTTGCAGGCGCACTTTTCGGTGATGTCACCCTCATGGGTCTTGACGACAAAAGTGTGCAGGGCGACAAGGGAATTTCCGATATATTGAAGCGTTTTGGCGCAGATATAAGCGTTTGTGATGACGGCATTGTTGTCAGAAAATCACAACTTCACGGCATTGAAATCGACGCAACCGACATTCCCGATATGGTTCCGTCTCTTGCGGTTGCAGGCGCTTATGCAGAGGGCAAAACCGTGATTAAGGGCGCTCAAAGACTCAGATACAAAGAGTCCGACAGGATAGAAAGCATTGTGTATAACCTAAAGAAAATGGGTGCCGATGTCAAAGAAACTGCCGACGGAATGGAAATTGTCGGCGGACAGCTTCATTCTGCAAATATGAAAGGCTTTAACGACCACAGAATTGTTATGGCAATGACGGTTGCCGCAACGGGCGTTGACGGGCTTTCCACCATTGATGACGCACAAAGCATTAACAAGTCTTATCCTGAATTTTTCAATGATTTTAACAGCATCGGAGGTAATGTAAATGTCTTCATCGATAGGTGACAACATCAAAATATCCGTGTTTGGCGAAAGTCACGGTGAGGCGATAGGTTGCGTTATTGACGGACTTCCGTCAGGCGTAAAGCTTGATATGGATGCTGTTTACAAGGATATGTCACGCCGTGCTCCGGGCAAGGATAAAACCGCAACTCCGAGGCTTGAAAAGGATGTTCCGCATATTTTATCGGGCGTTCTTGACGGCAAAACGACAGGCGCTCCGCTTGCTATGATTATCCAAAACACAAATACAAAGAGCGGTGATTATTCAAATTTGATGACCGTTCCCCGTCCGAGCCACAGCGATTATCCTGCTTTTGTCAAATACAACGGCTTCAACGATATTCGTGGCGGAGGACATTTTAGCGGCAGACTTACCGCACCGATTGTTTTTGCGGGTGCTGTTGCAAAGCAAATCCTTGCACAAAAGGGAATTACCGTAGGTGCGCACATCAGGCAAATAGGCTCGGTTTGTGACACGGCGGTTGATTATAACGATATAAGCGTTGATATGCTCAACAAACTTTCGTCGATGACATTTTCGGTTGTTGATGAGAGCGTTGAAGAAAAAATGCGTGCGGAGGTCGAAAAGGCAAGACTTAACCTTGACAGCGTCGGCGGTGTTGTTGAGTGTTTTGCTGTAGGACTTCCTGTCGGTGTCGGCGGAAATATTTTTGACACCGTTGAAAGTAAGCTTGCGTCAATTCTGTTCGGAATTCCTGCGGTCAAGGGCGTTCAGTTTGGCTTGGGATTTGATTTTGCCGACAAAAACGCATCACAAGTTAATGATGAATATGAGATAAAAGACGGCAAGGTTGCCACTCTTTCAAATAATAACGGCGGTGTTTTGGGCGGAATGACCGACGGCGCACCTATTGCGGTGTCCGTTGCGTTTAAGCCGACTCCGTCAATTGCTTCAAAGCAAAGAAGCGTAAATCTTCAAACTATGGAAAATGCCGAGTTGGAGATTAAGGGCAGACACGACCCTTGCATTGTGCCCCGTGCAGTACCTGTTGTTGAGGCTGCGGTTGCTGTCGGTCTGCTTGATTTAATGATGTAATGAGGAAAAGTTTTAATGGATTTGTTGGAACTACGAAACGAAATTGATAAATTGGATGATGAATTGATTCCTCTTTTGCTTAAAAGAATGGATATTTCCCGTCAAGTTGCCGAATACAAGGTGCAAAACGGAATTCCTGTTCTCAATGAGCAAAGGGAACTTGAAATCCTTGAGGATGTCGCATCAAAATGCGGTGAGCAGGGAGAAGTTATAAAGACGGTTTTCTCGGCTATTATGGACGCTTCAAGGGCACTTCAGCACAAAATTATCGGCGGCGGCGAGGAACTTCGTAACTTGATTGGCAATGCCGAATGCGGAAAAAATCTAACCGCAAACGGCGAACCGATTGCGTGTCAGGGTGTTCAGGGTGCATACAGCGGAGAGGCTGCAAAGGCACTCTTTCCCGATTCTCCGATTGATTTCCACAAGCAATTTGAGGATGTTTTTGAGGCTGTGAACCAAAACAAAGCACGCTTTGGAATCATTCCTGTTGAGAATTCAACTGCCGGTTCGGTGCACGAATCGTATGATTTGATTATGAAGTACAAGTTTTTCATTGTCGGTGCATATGATTTAAAGGTTGACCATTGTCTTTGTGCAAAGCCGGGAGTGAAGTTTGAAGATATCGAGAATGTTTATTCTCACACTCAGGCACTCAGTCAGTGCAATATATTCCTGAAAAATTTTGATTTTACGGGAATTACTTTCAGCAATACGGCTGCTGCGGCAAAATTTGTGTCTGAAAGCGAAAAGAATAATATCGCCGCAATTTGCAGCGAATCTGCCGCAAGAAAATACGGCTTGAAAATCATCCGCAAGGGTATTCAAAATGTAACGAACAACACCACTCGCTTTATTGTGATTTCAAAGGAACTTGTTATTGACGAGGATGCAGAAAAAATTTCGCTTATTTTCTCTGCTCCGCACCGCACGGGTTCGCTTTACAGAGTGCTTGGCAGATTTTCCATGACTGGTCTTAACCTTACAAAACTTGAATCTCGACCTGTCGCAAACGGAAAGTTCGATTATTATTTTTATGTTGATATATTAGGCTCGGTTCGAGATGCGCAAACTCTTGATTTGCTTTGTGCTCTGTCCGATGAACTGCCTGAGTTTTCATTCCTGGGTAATTATTACGAGGGAAAATAACAAAGTATTGGTATGATTTGATGAAACAAACAAAGCGTCACCGCACGGGGTTTACATCATTTTTGATACTTGCCGTGACAGTAATTGCTCTTGTTCTTTTGGGTGTTGCTCTTTATGAGCACGAAAGTCTGGAGCAAAGGTTTGAGGTAATCATCAATATTCTTAAACGAATAGATGATGCCATTGCAAGGCTTGAAACCCCTATGGAGATTATACTGTGCATTTTTGCTCTTTATATTGCAAAATGTCAGCTTCCCATTCCGCTGTCTGCATTGTGCGTTATATCGGGTATGGTTTTTCCGCTCGGTCCCGCACTTGCACTCAATGCCGTGTTCATCTTCTTTTTCTTCACGGTCAAATATGTTGAGGGCACTTTCCTCGGCGGCGGATGGACAGGTATGATTTTGAATATTGACAACCTGCGATTTGTCAGGGATTGGATTCATTTCAAGGGCAACGGCAATCCGTATGTGCTCGCCGTGACCAGACTTGTGCCGATTATCCCTGTTGGTATGGTATCAAAATATTACGGCTCAATGCGATATGATTTTGTCTATTACTCGCTTTTGAGTATGCTTGGATTTGCTCCGAGATTGTTCATTTACACAAAGCTCGGAACATCCTATACAAATCCGTTCTCCGTAACTTTCATAACAACACTTATGATTATTGTTGCATTCAGCGGATTTTCAACATTGATATTTAATATCTTTTATGGTGTAAGATCACGACAGATGACTCAAACTCTGCTGATTTACAGCGAAAAGGATAAATATAAAATAGTATTATAAAAATTTAAAAGAGGAATTTTAATTATGAATGTTAACGAACTCATTGCCGCTATTAATGACGGTACCTATGATGAAAATTTAAAGGCAGTTTATGTTACCGACAAAGCTGTTGAGGAGCAAAAACCTCGTTATGTTGAAACACTCAACGATTTTGGCGAGCTTTTTGGATATGACAGAGAAGTAAACATTATGTCTGCTCCGGGCAGAACAGAAGTTTGCGGTAACCACACAGACCACAACAACGGTAAAGTTCTTGCCGCTTCAATCAATTTGGATGCCATTGCGGTCGTTTCTAAAAACGACGACAACATTATCAGAGTAAAGTCTAAGGGTCACAATATGAATGTTGTTGACCTTAATGATCTTGTTCCTAATGAGGCTAATTTCGGTTCATCAACAACTCTTGTACAGGGTGTTGCCGCAACAATTAAGAACCTCGGCTACAAAGTTGCAGGCTTTGATGCATGCACAACAAGTGATGTTATGGGCGGTTCGGGTCTTTCGTCATCGGCAGCATTTGAGGTGCTTTTGGGCTCTGTTTTGTCTTATATGTTCAACGACGGAAAAATCAGTCCTGTTGAGATTGCAAAGGTTGCACAGTACAGCGAAAATGTATTCTTCGGCAAACCTTGCGGACTTCTTGACCAGATGGCTTCATCAGTCGGAACATTTGTTACAATCGATTTTAAGTCAACCAAAGACCCTGTTATCAAGAAAATTGATTTTGACTTCTCAAAGTCGGGACATTCTCTTTGCATAGTTGACACTCACGGCAACCACTCTGATTTGACAGACGATTATGCCGCTGTAAGAGCAGAGATGGAATCTGTTGCACAGGCACTCGGCAAAAATGTTTTGCGTGAGGTTTCTTATGATGACTTCTTTGCCGCACTTCCTGAACTTACAAGATC
>CABQCC010000118.1 GCA_902462495.1 uncultured Eubacterium sp.
ATGGAAAATGCAAAAGACCTCCCTGCAAGCAAAGTAATTGAATTTGCAGGCAAAAAAATACTTTTCACTCACGGTCATCCATACAATGTGAAATACGGATACCAAATGCTGTGCAGCGAGGCAAGGTCAATCGGTGCTGACATAGTTTTATTTGGTCACACTCATATTCCGTATGTTGAGACAATCGACTCTATACATTATATGAATCCCGGCTCTGCCCGTGACGGAAATTACGGCATTGTTGACATTGAACCAAGCGGAATTATGATGTATAATGTAAAAATTTAATTATACAAATGTTAATTTTTAAATATACACTTGTATAAATTTGAATTTGTGTTATAATAGACATACTAAATATTTGTGCAAGAGGTTTACGGTATGAAAGACCAATTATCATGCAGTGAAATCACAAAGCGTAAGATTGCGGCTGCGTTGAAAGAATTAATGCAAACAACACCGTTTGAAAAAATCACCGTTTCGGACATTTCAAACAAGTGTGAAATGCACAGGCAAACATTTTACTATCACTTCCAAGACAGATATGAGCTTCTTGACTGGTTGCTGTACAATGAAATTATCAGCAAACTTGTTGAGAACTTCTCATATGAAACAATGGAAGAAAACTTTTTGACATTGTTCAACACAATGTACAACGACAAAAAGTTCTATCAAAATGCGGTTAAGATAAATATGGGCGATGTATACTCATATCTTTCGAAAATCGCAACCAATCAGTTTGAAAAAATTATAAAAGAAATTATCAAAAAAAATAATCTCAATCCAATCAATGACGACCATACAGCTGTTGCAGAATTCTTCGGATTCGGCTTAGGCGGTGTAATCATCAGTTGGGTTGATAAGGGTATGAAAGAAACTCCGCAAGAAATGGCAAACAAGGTTAAGTCGTTTATCGAGCAAATCGGAATTGTTGTTTCAAGAAAGTAATTGCAGATGTAAAGCCGTTAGGTAATGAACAAAATCATTGCTTGACGGCTTTTTATTATTATAAAATTGTAAGGTGAATCACTTTACAAAATGCTCAGCTTTTCGCAAAAAAGTGGAAAACTATGTGGAAAGAATGTTTAAACAACGGTTTTTAGCACCTTTTAATTGTGGAAAAATGGGTGGAAAGTGTTGAAATCGTAAAGTTTAAACTTTTACAGAGAAAAAATAGATTTTATTCAAAGAGTAATAGCTACTTTTCAACCAAGAATAATGAAAAGCGAAAAAACTTTACACATCAAAAAAAGACTGTTCAAAACCGAACAGTCTTTTAATCTTTTAGTTAATTATTTTTTGAAGAATGAAACGATGTCGTTGAATGAATCATCATCATTTGAAGTAAAGCTTGTAGGAGCTGCCGGAATCTCTGTCGGAGGAGCTACAGGCTTTGAAGCTGTTGTTGATTTGATTGGAGCACCGGGGCCATCCTCACCGAAGCGAGTAGCGATAACGGTGATAATCATTTCGTCCTCAAGTTCTTCATCGAAGTTTGCACCCCAGATGATTTCACAATCAGGATGTACTGCTTCCATAACAACATTAGATGCAGCATCGATTTCTTCAAGTCCGATATCAGTTGAGCAAGTGATGTTGAGAAGAACACCACGAGCACCGTCGATTGATGTTTGAAGGAGAGGTGAAGAGATAGCTTGCTGAGCAGCCATTTCTGCCTTATCCTTGCCCTTGCCGTGACCAACACCCATATGAGCATAGCCGGCATCTTTCATAATTTCTGTAACATCGGCGAAGTCGCAGTTTACAAGACCTGTTGCATTAACGAGGTCTGAAATGCTCTGTACGCCCTGACGAAGAACATCGTTTGCGATTTCAAAAGCGTTGAGAAGAGTAATCTTTTCCTTTGAAACAAGCTTGAGGTTTTCGTTTGGAATAACCATCAATGAGTCAACATTTGCTGCGAGCTCATCAATACCCTCTTGAGCCTGTTGCATACGACGCTTACCCTCAAAACCGAATGGTGTTGTAACAACGCCAACGGTGAGGATACCGTTCTCCTTTGCAAGCTTTGCAACAACAGGAGCGGCACCTGTACCTGTTCCGCCGCCCATGCCGGCTGTTACGAATACCATTTCACAGCCCTGGAGAACATCTGTCAATGCTTCCTTTGATTCTTCTGCTGCCTTGAGTCCAACCTCAGGTCTTGCACCGGCGCCACGCCCCTTTGTAGCCTTTTCGCCGATAAGAATTTTATGTGTAGCAGCTGACTTGTCAAGAGCAGGCTTATCAGAGTTTACTGCAACGAACTCTACATCCTTTACTCCGCACTTTACCATACGGTTAACAGCGTTTCCGCCGCCGCCACCTACGCCAATTACTTTTATTGAAACAACCTTGTTGTCGTCAGTATCAATTTCATATCTACCCATTTTTTAATTCTCCTTATCTTTATTTTATCGGTACAACACTTTTTAGTGCTTCACAATTGCTATTGTAACAGTTTTGTAACTACTTTGCAATACTTTTTAAAAAATAATCTAAATATTTTTTCCAACCTTTATAAATTTATACCTGTCTGAGTTGTGCAAAGTGCATAAATTATACAAATTGTAAGTTGTGACGTAAGCTTTTAGCTTTACAGCCATATATCTTACTTTTTCTCTGTAAAGTAGATTTGCTTGCTGTTTGTGGCAGTCAATGTACCTTCAGCTCCGGGATTGCTGTCATTTAGCTTTTCTATCGCAGTTAAAGCTGTAAAGATTTTGTCTTTTATACCGTTTGTTTCTCCAAGTTTAATAGTAATACGATTATCGTACACAATATAATTGCTGACAATGCTTTCGGAATAAATTGCGGTGACCTTTTTCATTTTTAAATCACTCACAGTTTGCATCATTATCTTAATATCATTATCAAGGTCTTTATTTGTCAGCTTGCATACTTTGCCCGGCACAGCATTTTTGAACGCAATCTTTTTAACTTCAATTCCCTTTTTAGGCGCAGATTTAACATTTGCTTCAAGGATTTTAAAATTATTGTCAAAATAGGTATATGTGTCGTTGCTGTTCATTACATAATAAATATTTTCGGGTTCTTTAATCGTGACAACAATCGTTGACGGAAGTTCTCGTGTGATTTCCACACTATAAATATAAGGCAAATTTTCTTCAAGCTTTGTTGCAGCATTCTTTTTGTCAATCGTGAAAAGATTTTTTTCTTTTTCAATCGGCAAAACTGCCGTGATTTGCTGTGAAGTATATTTTTTTGCTCCGTTAACGGTTATTGTGTCAATCTTAAAAAATACGGTTAAGCTCAAAACCGACACAACAATTGCAATGAGCAACACAAGTCCTATCGCTGTGAAAGCTACTCTGAACTTCTTTTTTAGTTTTCGTTTTTTCTTTCCGTTGCCGTTTTGTCGGTCCTTTGGTGCTTGCTTTCGCTGAGGAGAAGCCTTTTTTCTTTCCGACTTTGCCTGAGATGACGGCTGTCTTGTTTGACCGGAACGAATTTGACCCTCACGGTAAATCTTCGGAGGCTCAAGGTCAAAGAAACCCAACTCATCATTGAGAGGCTTCATTGCGTCATTATTTTGATTTTTTGGTTTGTTGTTCTTTTTCATCATACATCCTCTTTACATCAGCTCCGAGAATTTCAAGCTGATTTTCGATACTTTCGTACCCTCTGTCAATATGATAAATATCCCTGACAGTTGATGTGCCCTCAGCCTTTAGTGCCGCAATAACGACCGAAGCACCGCCACGCAAATCCGTACATCTTACATCTGCCGAATGGATATTCTTTACACCGTTTACTACGGCTATTCTGTCATTTACGCAAATATCCGTACCAAACAAATTTAATTGTTCGATATGCTTATATCTGTTTTCAAATATGGTTTCTTTGATTATGGATGTTCCCTTTGCGACCGAAAGTGCAGACATCACAGGAGCTTGGCAATCGGTTGGAAATCCCGGATAAGCCATAGTTTCTATTTTCTTCACCCTTTTCAGTCGTGACGGAGATTTTATATAAATTGAATTATTATCTGTTTTAATTAAGCAACCCATTTCTTCAAAAACGGGAAGTGTCGGCATTATATGTGGAATACACACATCCGTAAGTTCAACATTTCCTCCGGTAATCGCACACGCCGACATAAGCGTTGTTGCCAAAATTCTATCGGGAATAACAGTATGCTCTGTGCTGTGGAGTGATTTTACGCCCTCAATCACAATCGTTGGGGTTGAAACGCCTGAAATTTTTGCACCCGCCTTGTTAAGAAACATAGCCAAATCGGCAATTTCAGGTTCTCTCGCCGCATTGACAATTGTTGTAACTCCCGAAGCCAAAACCGATGCAAGGATTATATTTTCCGTTGCACCCACACTTGGAAAAGGCAACACAATCTCTGCACCTTTTACATTGTTTTTTGAGGCGCACACATTGTGACCGTCAGTATAAACACGGTAGCCCAACGCCTTTAATCCCTTAGATC
>CABQCC010000119.1 GCA_902462495.1 uncultured Eubacterium sp.
AAGAAAGAAGCTTTTCCGTATAATCATCCGCTTCATCTCGGCTTGATTGGTATGCACGGACACTTTGAGTGCAACAAAGCGGCTCACGATTGTGATGTTCTTATTGTTTGCGGTGCAAGATTCAGCGACCGTGTTGCAGGCAACAGAGCAAAGTTTGCACCTAATGCGGAAATTTTACATATTGATATTGATGCGGCAGAAATGGACAAGAATATTATGTCAAACTATCATCTCCGTGGTGACCTTGCCGACATTATTCCGATGCTTACAGAAGTTGTTGAAAAGCAAGACCATGCTGAGTGGCGAGCTGAAATCAAGAGCTTTTCAAGACCGTTCAAGCAACTTCAAATCGGTGAATATGTAAATCCGCAGACCTTGATTGAAAAGATTGATGCAAAAACTGCTGATGATACAATTGTTGTAACCGATGTCGGTCAGCATCAACTTTGGGCTGCTCAATTCTATAAGTATAACTTGCCTCGTACACTTCTTTCTTCAGGCGGTTTGGGCACAATGGGTTATTCTATGGGCGCTGCAATCGGCGGTCAGGTTGGTTGTCCTGACAAAACTGTTGTTATGTTTGCGGGTGACGGCGGTTTCCATATGAATTTGTCAGAACTTTGCACTATGAGGTCATACAATATACCTGTTAAGATGTTCATTATGAACAACACAGTTTTGGGTATGGTTCGTCAATGGCAAAAACTTTTCTATGGAAATAGATTTTCTGATACAGACCCTAACAGAGCAACTGATTTTGTAAAGGTTGCAGAGGCATTCGGTGTTAAAGGACTTCGTATTAACACAAATGATGAAATTGACAGCGTTCTTGATGAGGCTTTCTCATACAACGGACCTGTACTTGTTGATTGCAGAATCAGCAAAGATTCAAATGTACTTCCTATGATTCCTCCGGGAGGAGCTCATACGGATATTATTGAAGAATTTAATTAAGGAGGACTTCGGCTGTGAAAGAAAAGTTGGTTTTATCGGTTCTTGTAGATAACGAAAGCGGTGTTCTTCAAAGAGTTGCAAGCCTTTTTTCACGAAGAGCTTACAACATTTCTTCTCTTACTGTTAGTGAAACAGAGGACGAGAAGTTCTCTCGTATGACTATCGAAACTTACACAGAACCTGAAAATTTCAGACAAATTAAGCGTCAGCTTATGAAACTTGAAATTGTTAAAAAGGTATCGGAACTTACCGCTGAAAATTCGGTATCTTCAGAACTTCTTTTGGTAAAGGTTTACGCAAAGGGTATTGAGCAAAAAAATGCTCTTTTGGAGCTCAATGCAACCTACGGTTCAAGAGCTCGTGATATTTCACCTGAAACTATCACTCTTGAATGTACCGGTCAGGGCGAAACCATTGACAGATTCATCAAAGAACTTGAAGAAAAATTCGGTATTGTCGAGCTTGCTCGAACAGGTGTTACCTCACTTCAAAGAGGCGCAGGCTCATTTACCGAAGATATATAAGGAGGTAATGTTATGGGAATGACAATGACTCAAAAGATTTTGGCTTCTCACGCAGGTCTTGACAGCGTTGTTGCAGGACAGCTTATTGAGGCTAATCTCGATATGGTTCTCGGCAATGATGTTACTTCTCCTGTTGCCATCAACGAAATGAACAAATTTGGCAAGAAGTCTGTTTTTGACAAGACAAGAATTTCTCTTGTTATGGACCACTTCACACCAAATAAAGATATTCAATCTGCTGAAAACTGCAAGCAGGTACGCACATTTGCCAAAGAATTTGGAATTACACATTATTTTGATGTAGGAAATATGGGCATTGAACACGCACTTTTGCCGGAGCAGGGCATTGTAACTTGCGGTGATTGTATTATCGGTGCGGATTCACACACTTGTACATATGGTGCACTTGGTGCATTTTCAACAGGTGTCGGTTCAACTGATATGGCTGCAGGTATGGTTACAGGCAAGGCTTGGTTCAAAGTTCCGTCTGCAATCAAGGTTGTAATCACAGGCAAAAAGCACGGCTATATTTCAGGCAAGGATGTTATTCTTCACCTTATCGGTGAAATCGGTGTTGACGGTGCTCTCTATAAGTCACTTGAATTTACAGGAGAGGGCATTAAAGAGCTTTCTATGGATGACCGACTTTGCATTTCTAATATGGCAATTGAATGCGGTGCAAAGAACGGAATTTTTCCTGTTGATGATATTACTCTTGAATATGTCAAAGGCAGAAGCGAAAGAGAATATAAAGTATTTGAGGCTGACGCAGATGCAGAATATGAAAGAACAATCACAATTGACCTTTCAACTCTCAAATCAACTGTTGCTTTTCCTCATCTTCCTGAAAATACAAAAACATTTGACGAGATTGACAGAATTGACATTGACCAGGTTGTTATCGGTTCTTGCACAAACGGCAGAATGGAAGATATGCGTATTGCTGCTGAAATTCTCAAGGGCAAAAAGGTTGCCGACGGAGTTCGTGTAATCGTTATTCCTGCAACTCAAACAATTTACCTTAATTGTGTTAAGGAAGGCCTTGTAGAGACATTTATCGAAGCAGGTGCTATTGTTTCAACTCCAACTTGCGGACCTTGTCTTGGCGGTCATATGGGTATTTTGGCTGCCGGTGAAAAGGCGGTTTCAACCTCAAACAGAAATTTTGTCGGAAGAATGGGTCACACAAAGTCAGAAATTTATCTTGCTTCTCCTGCTGTTGCGGCAGCATCGGCAATCAAGGGATATATCGCTGACCCTGAAACATTATAAGGAGGTACAGATATTATGAATGCTAAAGGCAGAGTACATAAATTCGGAGATAATGTTGATACCGATGTTATCATCCCTGCAAGATACCTCAATCGTTCTGACGAAGAATGGCTTGCTTCTCACTGTATGGAGGATATTGACGCTGATTTTGCAAAGAATGTAAAAGCAGGTGACATTATGGTTGCCGAGGCTAATTTCGGTTGCGGTTCATCAAGAGAGCACGCACCGATTGCTATCAAGGCTTCAGGCATTTCTTGTGTAATCGCTTCAACTTTTGCAAGAATTTTCTATCGTAACGCAATCAATATCGGCCTTGCAATCCTTGAATGTGACGAGGCTGCAAAGGATATTAAGGACGGCGACGAAGTAGAGGTTGATTTTGACAGCGGTGTTATCTCAAACATCACAACAGGCAAAACCTACCGGGCACAGCCTTTCCCACCGTTTATTCAAAATATTATTAAAAACGGCGGATTAATGAATTCAATTAAGTAAGGATATTTTTATGGATATTTTTGAAATAACTGATGAATCTGTTAATAAAGCGTGGGCAGGCTCTGATGGTTACTGCTTTTCAATGAAGGATTATACGCTTAAAAATGTCAGCGAACTGTCGGATAATGACATTCCTGACAATGTTTCAAAATCTCAAATTATGGTTACTCTCGGCTATGTTCCGTATGTAACCGTAAACGATATTGAAATTATGCGTGCCTTTATTGACACCATAAACAATAAAAAACTCAAGGGCAATTTTGAAAAGGTTGATGACAAAGACTATGTTGAAACCTTTTGGAAGTATTGCAATATTTATCCTGAAATCAGCAATGATTACGGCGATTTTGAACATAAGTATGTCAAAAACAAAATTGTTGACTGGTGTAAGGAAAACGGCATTAATTATGCTGTAAAATAAGATTTTGAGGCTGGATTATGTTCAGCCTCTTTTTTATGCTGTGGTTTATTACAATTTTGTAATGGAACAGCTCATTATAATATGATATTATATTTATATAATAATTAGGAGGTGCTGTATGGATATATTTTTGTTAGAAGATGATGATGCAATTGCAATGGGTTTGTCTTATTCTCTTGAAAACGAGGGGTACACCGTTACCGTTGCAAAAAGCGTTTCTCAAGCACTTGAAATTATAAATCAAAAGAATTTTTCAATGTATTTGCTTGATTTAACCTTGCCTGACGGAAGCGGATATTCCGTGTGCAAAAGGATTAAGGAAATCGGCGACTTTCCCGTTATATTCCTAACCGCTTATGATGACGAGGTTAATGTTGTTATGGGCTTTGAACTCGGTGCCGATGATTACATCACAAAGCCGTTCAGACTAAAAGAACTGCTTGTCAGAATTAAGAGTGTGTTCAGACGATACAACAACGATAACGGCGACGGCAAAATCAAGGTTAAAGATTTGGTTGTTAATACAAACGAAGCAAAGGTTTACAAAAACGGAAACGAAATTGTCTTGACCGCAATGGAATACAGATTGCTTCTTATTCTGCTTAATAATAGGGGTTGCGTCCTTTCCCGCACACAGCTTTTGGAGAACATTTGGGATGTTGCGGGTGACTTTGTCGAGGATAACACCTTGACCGTGTACATCAAACGACTTCGTGATAAAATTGAGGAGAATCCAACAGAACCTGAATATATAAAAACAATTAGGGGTCTTGGAAGAT
>CABQCC010000120.1 GCA_902462495.1 uncultured Eubacterium sp.
GTTCACAAAGGATTTTAACTCCGGCTGCCTGACAGTCGTCCCGATAATGCACTTTATGAGCAAATTAAGGACAGCACAAAATATAAAGTTATTAATATCGGCGACAGCGTTAAGGTCGGCAGAATCGCAAATGCCACCGAATCCGCTTTCCAAGCCGTTATGTCAATAAAATAAATATTAAAAAGCAAAGAGTATAAGGGGTATTTATGGAAAAGAAATTTGTTTGGGAAGACCCGAAAACGGTCTATATAAATAAGGAAAAAGGGCATGCCATTGCAATGCCTTTTGATACTGTTGACGACGCACTTTCGGGTGAACAATCAAAGTATAAGCAGAGCCTCAACGGTAAGTGGAAATTCCATTGGCAGAGAGGTCTTGAAAATCAGCCTGACGGCTTTGAGAAGCCAAGCTATGATGTTTCTGCTTGGGACGAAATCTCTGTTCCGTCGGTTTGGCAATGCGAGGGATACAGCGTGCCTTACTACTATGCAAGTACATTCCCAAGAGCATTCAGCCGTTCAAGAAGCCGTATTCCGTCAATCGACCATACTATGCAGGAAATCGGCTTTTATCGCAGAAGCTTCAACATCAGCAAGGATTGGGACGGCAGAGATGTGTTCCTCCATTTCGGTGCGTGCAAGGCTGCTCTTGAAGTTTGGGTAAACGGCGAGTATGTCGGCTATTCAACAGGCTCAATGACTCCTCATGAGTTCGAAATCACAAAGTATCTCAAGGACGGCGAAAATACTGTCGCTGCCAAGGTTTACCGTTATGCTGCTTCAACTTATCTTGAAGACCAGGATATGTGGTGGCTTTGCGGTATTTATCGTGAGGTATATCTTTTTGCAGAACCAAAAGTTAGACTTTTCGACTTCTATGCAAAGACCGACCTTGATGAAGAATATAAGGATTCAACTCTTTCAATCGATTTTTATGTAAACAACCGTCTTGCAAAGGACACTTCTGTTACCGTTAAATCTTATCTCATCAGCGACACGGACAAGATTATTGAACTTGACGATGTTTCTGCAAAGATTGCAGGCAACAATGATGTTGTTTTGAGCATTAAAAATGAGATTAAAAACCCTAAAAAGTGGTCTGCCGAAGCGCCGAATCTCTACCGCCTTGTTATGCAAATTCTTGACGAAAACGGCGATGTTATCACAGTTAAGACATATGACATCGGCTTTAAGAAAGTAGAAATTGTCGGCGAAAAGATTTTGTTCAACGGTATGCCTTTGATGATTAGAGGCGTAAACCGTCACGACTTCGATATGGATAACGGTTGGAATGTTCCAAAGGAAAGATACATTCAGGACCTTGACCTTATGAAGATGGCAAATGTAAACGCTATTCGTACTTCTCACTATCCTGACGACCCGTACTTCTATGAACTTTGCAACAGATACGGTTTCTATGTTATGGACGAGTGCGACTTGGAATCTCACGGTGTTCGCCGTAAGGGTGTTCCGGGTTCAAATCCGCTTTGGACAGATATGGCTGTTGACAAGATGGAAAGAATGGTTCTCCGTGACAGAAATATTCCTTGTATCTTTATGTGGTCACTCGGTAACGAAGCAGGCGATGGCGACAACTTTATGAAGATGAAGCAGGCTGCTTTGGCTCTCGACGACACTCGTCAGTTCCACTATGAGGGCGACTTTGACCTTACAAAGAGTGATGTGATTTCTCGTATGTATCCTGATGAGGCTACTATGAAGAAGCTCGGCAACAGAGAGCCTATTACAATTTCTCTTTACGACAATATTGCAAATCAGCTTGCTGCCGATTCAAAGCCGATTCCGGCTGAAAAGTACACAAAGCCTGTTCTTCTTTGCGAATATGCTCACAGTATGGAAAACTCTATGGGTAACTTCCAAGAATATATGGACGACTTTGAAAAGTACGACAATATGTGCGGTGGCTTCATTTGGGACTGGGTTGACCAAACTCTTCATGTTGTTGACGAAAACGGCAAGGATAACTATCTCTACGGCACAGACTTTGAAAAGGACGAGCCACGCCATTGGTACAGCGGAATCAACACAACCGCTATGACAGGTTCAAATACATATTTCTGTGCAAACGGTGTTATTTCTGCACTTCGTGAGCCACACCCACAGTATTTTGAGGTTGCTCATGTTTATCAGCCAATCGTAACAACTGCTTATGACCTTTCAAAGGGCAGATTTAATGTTCGTTCAAGATTCTTGTTCACAGATGTTTCTGCTTACAAGTGCAAGTGGAGAATTGAGTGCGAGGGTGATGAAATTCAGTCGGGCGAAATGGATAAGTTCTCTGTTGCTCCTCTTCAGGAAAACTTCATCGACATTCCGTATGACTACGCTTCACTTCCACAGGATAAGGAATGTGTGCTCACAATTTCTTTCCATTCAAAGAAAAAGACTCCGGGTATCAAGTCAAATGCAGAAATCGCTTTTGACCAATTTATTCTTAATGCACCTTCAAAGCCTGTAATTTCAAAGGAAGGCAAAGCACCTTCGGCAGAAAAGAAGGGCAACAATGTTGTTGTATCGGGTGATAACTTCACAGTTAAGGTTGACAACGGTGCAGTAACATCATATGTTGTTGATGGCGAGGAACTCCTCAGAGCGCCTATGGCTCCAAACTATTTCAGAGCACTTACAGATAACGATATTGACTTCCTCAACTTTGTTTCTCCGTTCCTCTTTATTCATCCTTATTATAAGTGGAAGCGTGCCACAAAGGCTGTAAGAGCACTTAAAACCACTATTGAGGAAAAGGACAACACAGTCAAGGTTAAGGTTGCTCTTGATGTTCAGTTTATGAAGAATGCGTATGTATCATATACTGTATATCCTGACGGCAAACTTGCTGTATATCACAGCGCAGTTCCAAAGGCAGCACTTCTTCGTTTTGGTTTCCAATGGAATGTTGACAAGTCGTTGACTCAAATTTCTTGGTACGGCAGAGGTGAAGCTCCGTCTTATCCTGACAGAAAGACAGGCTACAAGATTGGCAAGTATTCATTGCCTATCGACAAGTTTGAATACACATATATGCGTCCGCAGGAATCTTCAACTCGTGCAGATGTGAGATACTTTACATTGACCGACAAGAAGGGTAATGGAATCAAGGTTACTGCATATTATGACAAGCCGGTATTGTTCTCGGCACTTCCTTACACACCGTTTATGCTTGATAAGTATGAGCATGTAACCGATATTGACAGAACCCACGATATCACAGTAAATGTTGACTCATCACAGTATGGTATTGGCGGTGATATGCCGGGTCAGGCTTTCGTTCGTGACAAGTATCAGGTCAAGGCAGGCGAAAAGCAGGCACTTTCATTCCTTGTTGAGCCTTATAAGAAATAATTGAATTATGAAAAGAGTATTCACCTGTATAGGGTTTTCTATGGCAACGATGCTGTTTGCGCTTTGCTTTGTAAAATACGAATACATATTTCTTTTGACAGTAGGACTTGTGGTTATTTTTATCGCAAGTCTTATCCTGCCAAATTTCAGACAGGCTGTTGTCGTGCCGTTGTCCCTTGCGTCAGCGGTGTTTGCCTGTCTTTTATTTGTTGCCACAACCGAAACGACCGTTGAACCTGTTAAGTCGCTTGAAAATCAAACTGCCGAATGTGAGTTTTATGTTATAGATAACGGCGTTGTCGGTGACCGTTCAAAAACCTATTCGGCAAAAATCGTCAAAATGGACGACAAAGATGTAAATTTCAAATCCGTGTTGTATTTGGATAAAAGAATAAATCTTCGTCCTTACACTATGGCAAAGGGCCAAATGAAGTTTTATTCAGTCGGTAAAAACGGCTTCTCAAGCTATGGCAAATACGCCGACGGTATTTATATTTCTGCCAAATGCAACCTAACGGAATGTTTTGGCGAACGGGTTAATTCACCTATGAGATATGTTGTTGCGCTCCGTCAAAACATAAGAGATAAGTTGTCTTATCTTATGTCGGGCAAAGAGGGCGGATTGTCCGTTGCGCTCATAACAGGCGACAAATCATATCTTGACAGAGATGTAAAAACTGCATTTATGTATTCGGGAACATCGCATATTATGGCGGTTTCGGGTCTGCATTTAAGTGTCATAATAGGTGCACTTATGTTCATTCTTAAAAAGCTGAAAGTCGGCAAAAAGATTTCGAGTATTGTTTGTGTTGTGTCAGTTCTGTTGTATATGAGCTTGGCAGGGTTTTCGGGTTCTGTCACAAGAGCAGGAATTATGCTGATTGTTATGCTGTCGGCAGGATTGTTTTCGATGAGGGGCGACACCCTTAATTCGCTCGGTATGGCAGTCACGATTATGTGCGTTGCAAATCCTTATTGCGTAACTGATGTCGGTGCGGTTTTGAGCGTTTT
>CABQCC010000121.1 GCA_902462495.1 uncultured Eubacterium sp.
GATCTAGTTCGTTGTGAGATACTGCGGACTTGAAAGTGCAACCGTGAAAAAGGGCAACTTTGTTGACATCGGCAACACAATCGGCACACTCGGAAAAGTTCCGTGCGAAGTCGGTGACGGCGCACATTTGCACCTGTCTGCTAAGCTAAAAGGTCAACCCGTGAACCCGTTGAATGTTATGAGCAAAACTGAATAAAACAAATCATCTTTAAAAAGCTTCCCTCAAACAGCGGGAGGCTTTTTATGTACAATTACAATTTTTTGTATAAATTGTGGAAAACTTTTGTTGATATTGTCGTACTTATTGTGTAAAATTATTTGTATAATATTAACAGAGAGGGATAATTATGGCAGAAACCAAAACAAAAAAATCAAACAAAAAAAAGACGAAATGGATAGTTTTGGCTATCGTTGTTTTGTTGATTGTTGCACTTGCAACGGTGATGACGGTATCGGGCAAGCACCGTTCAACGCCTGACCAGCTTATATCCTATGAAACCGACAACAAATACATACTTGAGGAAACCGACATTTCGGGTCACAGAAGCGGCGGCGGAATCGAGCCTGAGGAAACAATGTTGGCATTCAAGAACTGCGCAGAGAATCCAGCTTTCAACATTGATGTTTTTGAATTCGACTTGCACATCACAAAGGATAAGCAACTCATCCTTTTGCACGATGACACACTCGACAGAACATCCGACAGCCTTGAAGTTTTCGGCGAAAAGAAAGTAAGACCCGAAAACAAGACATATGACGAACTCAGAACGCTCAATATGGGTGCAAAGTTTGAAAACGAGGACGGCGAAACACCGTATGCCGACCTCAAGGGTGACGAAGTGCCTGACGATTTGAGAATTCTCAAGCTCAACGACATTCTTGACTATCTCATTGCTCAGGGCGGCGGCAGATACAAATACATCATCGAAATCAAAAACAGCGACGATTTGGGCAAAGAGGGCGTAGACATTCTCTACAACACCTTGATTGAAAAAGGCATTCTCGAAAATGTAGTGTTCGGCACATTCCACAAGGAAGTAAGTGCATATGTTGACGAGAAATATCCTGACCTTGCACGAAGCACATCAATTCCGGAAGTTGTTACTTTCTGGGAAGCTGCGCTCAAAGACGACCCTAACTACGAACCGCCTTGCAATGTTTTGCAAATTCCGTTCTGTGCTCCTTACAAAAATCTTGGCTTCAACCTTGCAACTGCACAGATGATTAACTATGCGCACAAGCACAATATGGCTGTGCAGTATTGGACAGTCAATGACGAAGAAGATATGAAATACTTGCTTGAAATGGGCGCTGACTGCATTATGACAGACTATCCCGACAAGCTCTACAATGCCAAGAATTCATAATAGAAACAACAAATCCGTTCCTTATATCGAGGAACGGATTTGTTGTTTTGTTTAGTTTTTGACAAGGTTTGCAAGATTTCTTTTACCGCCTTAGTGCTCTACGGTGAGCACAATTATCTCTTAACGCCTTGGTTTCTCTGTTTCTCCTCTAACCGTATGCCTTGCTAAGCGAAACTCCCCTGATGATGCGTTCTCTTTTCTCTCCAAAACATCATCAAAAAAATTTCAAATTTGGCTCCAATAGTTCATCACGCTGCCGTTGGCAGCACCCCGAAAGCAGTAATTCTCCACACTGTAAGCGAATACGCAACAATTGCAGATGTGATTGAAAACCTGTCGTTTAAACCTTGCCACAAAACTAATCAGCGAATTAAGTATTACACAAAATCAAATTATTTGCAATATGTTTCCTGATTGTTACCTTATTATTTCGAGCAGGAAACATATTGAAACACCGACATAATACGAGTATATTATTTATATGTTACCTAAAGTTTTTTCAGCAGTAACAAAACCACTATACATAAAGAGGTAAATATGGCTAAATTTTGCAAATTACTCAAAAAATACATCACCGAGCAAGGTGTTCCCATTTATCAAATTTCAAAAGAGACGGGCATAAACCGCACATTAATTCAAAATGTTCTCAGCGAAAAAAAGAAGTTCCCAAAAGGACGACTCAATGCCCTGCTCAACTCAACATACTTCACAGCAGAGCAAATCAAAAACCTTTGCGACGCTTTTTTCAAAGAAGAATATGACGAGGACAAACCTGCATTTTTTGAATACTGCAACTACTGTTTAAGTGAAAAATTCACGAACGATTTGCAAAAAAATGTTTCCGTAAATTTGAACGAATACAACAGCGATTGCACATTTTTAAACGGCAAGAGGAACATTTTGTCGGCGATTTACACGATTATCAATTCAAGCGACAACAACATTTTCGTTTCTGATTTTGACTTCGACCAAACAGAAATTAACCGAATTGTTTACAACGCCTGCAAGGACAAAAAGTTCAAAGAATTTTATCATTATACAAAATACACCGACAACGAAAAAGACAATGTTCAAATCATTTTCAACAGCATTATATATGCAAAAGAGGACTGCATAACCTACATCAACGACCGCAAGGATTTCAGCCTACTGTTCCCCGAATTTATTATGTGCGGCGACTCAACAGTTATGTACGACACCGAAGTTGAAAACGGTATAATAATAAAAAACGCAGAACTTTGCGACTACATCATTCAGATGAACGAAAAAGTAAAGCTCAACGCAAAAACAGATGTTGCAATATTCCACAATGCATTTGAATATATGTATCATCTTGATGTTATTTCGGACAAAAAAGAATATTCAAATATTCTTTCGCTTGACAACCATATTTGCAGTATGGGGGTCAACAAAGAAATTATTGATGACATTGCAACCGACCAAATCAAAAGCACCGCACAGGTGTTTCAACAGCTTGAGGCTCATTTTGACCTTTTGATAGAAACCCCTCAAGAAAGCATTGACTCGATGATAATTTCATACGAGGGATTGATGGACTTTGTAAACACCGGCAAACTGTACGACTTTCCAAACGGACTTGCAAAAACTCTGAAGCCGAAGCATCGAGCAGAAATTTTGTCGGCTATCTTAAAAATTTGCTCAAATGTTTTTGTTTCAAACCCAAAATACACAACACTTGACAAAATCCAGCTCAACTTAGAAGCTTGTAAAAATCAACTTTTAATTTCGTACTCAGACGACAGCGACGATTCCGAACTTAACCTCGGAACGCAAGTTGTTTTCAACAGTGGGGACACCGACTTGATTGAAGCATTCACCTCATATGTACAATATGTAATGCTGTCGGAAAAAACTTTTACCGCAGAATATTCAAAAAGATTCATCCAAAAACAAATCGAAATTTTGCAAGCGGAATAATTGTCATACGAATAATTGAATATCGGCTGATAATACTAATCTTGAAAGGATGATATTATGAGCTCTTTTAATATGACAAACGAAATGAAAAACTACTTTGATTCACTTCCGATGAACATCAAGCAGGAACTCACACATTCGGGATTTTCGGCAACAAGCCTTGAGGACTTGAAAGACATTGTGTCTCAAATGACCGAGGTGGGCGACTATGACGGACAGCTATAAGAAAAAATACAGGCTCAACGCAAAGCTGACCGACAGATACTGCGAAAACGCATACAACCCGACTGTTCAGCCCGACGGCAAGACCGAAATGGGTGTGCCAATTCCCTCGCCCGAAAACATTGAATATTCCAAGGAATACGAAGAAGAAAACGAAATGTAAACCATCAAAAAAGACGATGAAACCTTTTGCATAGTTCATCGTCTTTTTTATTTGTAAAATTATAATTTATATTGTTGTTTTTTGTTTTGATGTTATCAATTCAACAAAATGTTTGAACTTTTTTTCAAATACAATCGAAAGTTTATATGTGATTTTCCCAAAAGACGCTTTATACAAAGCAGAAAAAACGGCACTGCAAAATAGAACCATTAACACCATAATTAACATTACGAACAAATAATTTGTATGAAATTGCTCACATAACCGTTTAAAAAGTATCGGTCTTGTAAGTTCCCTAAACAGCAAATTCTCATGTGAAAGATAGATAAACAATGATAATGATGACAAATAATTTATAAATTTACTCGTAATTTCAAGCCTATAAAACACAGCAAAAAGACCTAAACCAAGCAATGCAACAAAAACATTATTGTTTGAATTTGCATTTACAATAATCTCACCATCACGAGCTGATGTGCCTAAAATAACGAATGTTAATATTAAGCCTAACACGCCGACAATAATCATAGAATAACTGAATTTTGGTTGTTCAAATATAAATTTATAATTTCTTTTTATTAATCCAACGATTAAATAAATCAACGCATAATTTAGGAACACACCATATTCAAAAACAG
>CABQCC010000122.1 GCA_902462495.1 uncultured Eubacterium sp.
ATTGAGGAGAATCCAACAGAACCTGAATATATAAAAACAATTAGGGGTCTTGGATATATTATTGAAAATGAATGATAGAGAAATCAGAATAATATTAATTGCGTCATCGGTTTTGACCTCCGTGCTTTCTGTTATATGCGCTTTTTTCAGCAAGATATGTGCTGTCTTGTGCTTAACACTTGGCGTGATTTTGATAATTATTTTTACTGTTCTTACAAAACGAAGATACAAAAATCTAAATGACCTTAACGATTATCTTTCGCTTGTTTGCAAAGGTATATACGATATGAATATTGATGACAACACCGAGGGTGAACTGTCGATACTAAAGAATAATTTGTACAAGGTAATCACACTTTTGCAAAGTCAAAATGAGTATCTGAAAAATGACAAATTGTATCTTGCAGATTCAATTGCAGACATTTCCCACCAACTCAAAACTCCACTTACCTCAATGATGGTGATGTGTGAACTTCTCGAAAATGAAGAAAATCCCGAAAAAAGACAGGAGTTTGTTTCTGTTATCAATAATCAACTTTCAAAAATGAAGTGGCTGATTACAAATATCCTCAAAATTTCCAAACTTGATGCAGACGCAACCGAATTCAAAAGAGATGAAGTCAGCATATCAGAAGTTCTTGATGACAGCTTAAAACCGTTTGCCTTGACCGCAGAACTAAAGAACATAACCGTTCAAAATAATGCCGATGATTTTGTTTTTAACGGTGACGAAAACTGGACGGTTGAAGCTGTTTCAAATATTGTGAAAAACTGCCTTGAACACACAAATGACGGCGGAAAAATCACCATTGCGAGTGATTCAACCAATTTGTACAACAAGTTGACAATTTCCGATAACGGATGCGGCATTGCCGAGGAGGATTTGCCACATATATTTGAGCGATTCTATCACGGCAAGAATTCATCAAAGGACAGCGTCGGTATCGGCTTGGCACTTGCAAAAACCGTTTTTGAAAAAGAAAATGCCTCCGTCACGGTTGAAAGTGAGCAGGGCATAGGCAGTATTTTTAAAATAAGGTTTTACAAATCCGTTGTTTAGTGACATAACTGTAATTTTTCTGTCACGGCATTGTAATTCTCGTTTTATAGAATAGGGCACGAAAGGAGAGAAAGATATGAATATTCTTGAAGTAAAAAATCTATCCAAAATCTATGGCAAGGACGAAACAAAGGTCGTTGCACTTGATAATGTGTCTTTTTCTGTAAAACAAGGTGAATTTGTGGCAATTATCGGTCCGTCGGGATCGGGCAAATCAACTCTTTTGCACATCCTCGGCGGAGTTGATGTGCCGACAAAGGGAAGTGTAATAATCAACGGAACCGATATTTCAACCCTTGATGAAACAAATCTTGCAATTTTCCGTCGCAGACAAATCGGACTTATTTATCAATTCTACAACCTCATTCCGATTTTGACGGTTGAAGAAAACTTGACCCTCCCGCTGTTGTTAGACGGCAGAAAGCCAAATCAAAAAATTATTGACTCTCTCGTAAAAACTCTCGGTCTTGAAAACAGATTGAAGCATTTACCGAGTCAACTTTCGGGCGGTCAGCAACAGCGTGTTTCCATCGGCAGAGCATTGATGAACAATCCGGCTCTTATGCTTGCCGATGAACCGACGGGAAATCTTGACAGCGAAAACACAAAAGAAATTATTTCGTTGCTCAAAAAATTTAATAAAGAGAACAACCAAACTCTCATTGTTATAACTCACGATGAACGAATTGCACTTGCAGCCGACAGAGTTATTGCTATTGAGGACGGCAGAATTACAAGAGATGAGGTGAAAACGGATGAATATCGTTAACAAACTCACTCTCCGTCATCTCAAAGAAAACAAGGGCAGAACCCTTGTCACAACCTTTGGAATTATCGTTTCGGTTGCAATGATAACCGCTGTTTTTGTTGCAATGGCATCTTTTTTGCAGTTGTTTGCAGATGTTACTGTTGTGTCAGACGGCAATTATGCCGCAGAACTGTATGATGTAAAACCATCAAGTCTTTCTGAACTTTACAAGGACGAAAGAATAGAAACTGTCGGTCTTTGTGACGAAAATTACAAACAGTTCAAAATTGACAACGGCAAGTCCGACAGGCTTGCAACAGGCTCAATAGGAGCTTGTGATGACGGATATTTTAAAATGTTCATTCAGGCTGATTATGACGGAACTTTGCCAAAATCAAGTGACGAAATCGCTGTGCAAAGTGATTTTATCGAAAATAATGAACTTGATTGGCATGTCGGCGATATTGTATCTATCCCGTGCGGTATAAGAACTATGAGGGATAAAGACGGTGAATTCGATGTCACGGGTGCATATTCAAAAGGCGAAAAGTTTGTCCGTCAAGAGGTTAAACAATACAGAATAACTGCGATTCTTCATCAAAACAATCCTACTTCCGAATTTGCACTTTTAACATATTCGGATGATTTAAAGGCAAATCCGACTGTTGCCTTTCAACTTAAAACTCTTAACAGCGAGTCTTTGGATGTTGTGAATAGTATTATAGATAAGGCAAATCCGGGTTCAAGCACAGTAAATAACGAATTGCTTTATTCCGAACTTTCATTTTCAAGTGACAGCCTTGTGGCGAAGATTTGGCCTCTTGTTGTCATTTTACTTGCTATAATTATGGTTGCTTCCGTTGTCCTTATTTATAACGCTTTCGCAATGTCGCTTTCAGAAAAGGTAAAGTATCTCGGTATGCTCTCGTCGGTAGGTGCAACCAAGCGACAAAAACGACTTTCCATATATTATGAGGGATTTATTCTTGCACTGTTTGGTATTCCTCTTGGTATCGGTGCAGGTGTTGCAGGTATTGGTATAACACTCAAGGCACTCGGCAAAAAAATCATTGCTTCGTCAATGATTAATGGTATAACCGAACAAAATGTTTCAATGAAAGTCGTATTCCCGATTTGGGCGGTTTTGATTGTTTTGGGTTTGAGTATCATTACAATTTTGATTTCTTGCTCAATTCCGGCTAAAAAAGCTTCAAAGATTTCTACAATTTCCGCTATCAGACAATCTGACGAAATAAAGGTTAAAGCAAAGACGCTCAAATGCCCAAAATATATCAAAGCAATTTTTGGCTACGAAGGAGAACTTGCATATAAAAACCTCAAACGAAACGGCAGAAAAGCAAGGGTAATTACCGTTTCAATCGCACTTTCTATTGTTTTGTTTTTGAGTTGCAATTATTTTTGTGCTCTTTTCGCAAACGAAACGGTAGCGCAGGACTCAATGCCATATCAAATCGGCGTTTATCTTGATGAAACGAACCGTGAAAGTGCAATAAAAGAATTTGAAAATGTTGACGGCATTGACGATATGTATTGTGTAACAAATCTTTATTATTTTGTTCAAAAAAACAAGAACTATAAAAATAATTTCGAGATGTTTACCGATAATAAAAACCTTACCAATTCTTACAGTCGAGAGTTTTCAAATAGATTTGCGGTTCTAATAAATATGCTTGATGACGATATGTTTAATGAACTCTGTGCTAAAAACGACATTGACAGTAAGGCGTATTATAACTCAAACAATAAGTGCAAATTGCTGTTGATGAACAATGTTTCGCACACCGCAAACGGCAAAAAGGTGTTCACCGATAATATTCTCGGCTCAAGTTTTAAAGAGGCATATTATCCGGAAGATAATCTTCAATTTGAAATTACTGATTTTGTTAAATACAGCAATACCAAACCTTGCAATTTGAACGGAATCGGAGTTATTTCGCTGTATATGCCGTATTCACAGTTTGTAAAAGTTTGCAAGGATATCAATGCAAATGACAATCAACTCTCAAACTATATTTTGGGAATAGAAACAACCGACCATCAGAAGGTTACAGAAAAGCTGAACGCAATATCCGATGAAGGAAAATTTTCCAACTTCTCAGTTGTTGATTTTTCGGAACAAATGCAAGCATTCAATACTATTGCTTTGGTAATTCAGGTGTTCGTTTATGGCTTCGTTGCATTGATTTCTCTAATTACAATCTTTAATATTATCAACACGATTTCTTCGGGTATAGCTTCTCGTAAAAAAGAATTTGCAATGATGAAATCTGTTGGAATAACACCAAAAGGCTTCAACAAAATGATTATGCTCGAAAGTGCTTTTTACGGAATAAAGGCTGTAATTTTCGGCTTGCCGATAAGTGCACTGATTTCTTTCGGTATGCACAAGGCTTTGAACAACAGCACAGCAACATTTTCAATAGATTATCTGCTATATTTGATTGTCACTCTTGTTGTGTTTGCAATCATCGGTCTGACAATGA
>CABQCC010000123.1 GCA_902462495.1 uncultured Eubacterium sp.
AAACAATGTTTATGATAGGCGTGGCTCTTTTGGTTATGGCAGGGATTCTTGCATATGTGTCGCTTTCGTCACCGGGTGTTTACAAGGAGGTTGAAACATTGCCTCAAACAGCCGCTTCACAGAGTTTGGCGGTTGATGAAAAAGCAAAATCCTCCATATCACAGGAAAAAACAACGGCAGAATTTAAAGCGAAAACAAATGTAACTTATCCTTTAAACATCAACACGGCAACGATTGATGAACTTGTCACTATCAGCGGACTTGGCGAAAGCAGGGCAAGCGCAATAATTGAATATCGTGAGTATCTCGGCGGATATACAAGCGTAGAGCAGATTAAGGAAATCAGCGGTATAGGTGAAAGTACATATGCAAAGCTTGCACCTTATTTGACGGTGTAGCTATGATTAAAGATTTACTCAAAGCATTTTCGTGGTGCGTGTTCACTCGCCGTTGTGATATTTGCGGTGAGGTTGTACCGCTTGGGCAGGGCAGATGTGATGATTGCCGAAAAGCTCCCAAAATCAAGGGTGAAATCTGCACAACCTGTGGCGCTATGAAAAAGGATTGCAGGTGCAAGGAGTCACATCACAAGCCTGAATATGAAGAATTTGTTGCTCCGTTTTATTATGACGGCAATATTAAAAAAGCTGTTCACAGATTGAAGTTTTCGGAATATTCCGAATTGTCAAAGGGAATGGCTTTTGAAATTGCAAATATGATTAAAACAGAGTTTAAACATATCAATTTTGATGCTATAACCTATGTTCCGATTACTCAAAAGAGGCAAAAGGCAAGGGGATATAACCAGGCGAGGCTTATAGCCGAGGAACTGTCAAAGATTTTAGAAGTTCCTCTTGAAGACACATTTTATAAAGCGTATGAAAATCCACCTCAGCGAAATCAATCTGCACGGCAAAGACGAGCAAATGTGTTTGCTGCGTTTGATATAAATGATGGCATTGACCCAACAAATAAAACCTATCTTGTTGTGGATGATGTAAAAACAACAGGCGCAACTCTTTCCGAATGTGCTGCCGTGCTTGATTGCTACGGTGCAACAGCAACCTACGCAACAGCATTTGCAATGCGAAAACCTAAAACTAAAGATAAAACGCAGTAGATTTTCGTCCACTGCGTTTTTGTTAATTGGTAAGATACTATGAATCAAGCGACTTCTTCTGCTCTTGCCATAGCTTCCTTGAAGTCGTGCTGTTCTGTAAATACATCCTGCTTGTAAGGATTGATGTGATTTTGTCTTGACTTCTTGATGATTGCCATAATGCAGATTACATTTGCAACGATAGCAAGTACAGAGATGATGCCCTGTGCCTTTGGGTCTGCATCAGCCTGTGTGAGTGCAAGGTTTGCGTCCATAACACCGTTTTGGATTGTTGTTCTGATTTCTTCGCCTCTTGCACCGTATACTGACGGAAGAACGGTGAAAATACTCTGATTGAGAAATGTTGGGCAAACTTGTGCAAACATACACCAAAGTGCAAGTGTGTTTGCTCTGTTTTGAATCCAACCGCCCTTGTTCCAAAATGCGTTTGCAAATGTCGGAGCAAGAAGAAGTGCAACACCGCAATACCAAGTATGAAGCGGAAGATTGTTGTATGTATATGCAAAGTTCCAAATGTCGTATGCAATGATAAAGCACCATGTCATATCAGGCCAAAGCATATCCTTTTGGTCCTTTGATGAATAGATACCCCACCAACTTGTCATACAGAAAATATTGATGATACCCGCGATACCGTTGAGGATGTTCCACCATCCGCCGTAGAGCCAAACACCTTCGTTTGAGTACCACCAGCCACCTGCGATTGAGCCTGCCTGGAAACCTTTTACAGCAGATTCAAAATCAGAAGCAACAGCAATAAGAATGTTGATTGCAACGATTACAAAAGGGAAAACCTTGAACCAATCTTTTTTGCCAATGCCCCATTTGTACTTGATGAACATAAAGCCGATACATCCGATTGTTGCGGCATACAGCTTGGCGTAATGGAACCATCCGCCCATTTGCACAACCGTTTGGTTGTTGACTGCCCAATCGGCGCCTTTTGCGTTTCCTATTGCAAGAGCAATAAAGTAAACTGTGAGCACAGCCGGAACAACCAAGAAACAGAAAATTCCGCCTGCTTTTGAACGCCTTGCAACTTCGTTGAGAAGCACAAGTGCGGCAAATACCATCACCCAACCGAGAAGTTGGTATATAGAGGTATCACCATAAATTTGGAAAAACACGAGTAATTCCTCCTTTGATAAATAATATATTTACGGTTCAAGTAAGTGAGCCGTTAAGCTTTCAAAATTATTTGTTCTTTGATGCTTTTTTGATTTTGATTTGACGCTTAATCATATACGGCAAAATCTTCTTCATCTTGTCCTCTGCCTTAACCATATATGAGCAGTTAGGGCGTTCTCTGACAATCTTAATCGCATCAAATTCACACTTTGTTGTGCAAATACCGCAACCGACACATCTGTTTTTGTCAACGATTGTTGCACCGCAGCCGAGGCAACGGGCAGTTTCGGTCTTAACTTGTTCTTCTGTGAGGAACTTGTCGTCATCTCTGAAGCCGAGTTCTTTAACCTGCTTTGTAGAGTGCGGAATTTGGCGTGATGAATTGTCGTAGCTTTCAAGCACAATGTCGTCCTTGTCAAGCTCAACATAGTATCTTGGGTTTCTGCCGATTGTAAGTGATGAATGTGGCTGAACAAATCTGTGGATAGAAATCGCAGCTTCCTTGCCTGTTGCAATAGCGTCAATTGCAAAGCGTGGACCTGTGTATGCGTCGCCGCCGACAAAAATATCCTCTTGTGCTGTTTGAAGCGTCTTTTCATCAGCCTGAAGTGTGCCGTTTCTGTTGATTATAGTTGCGGCACCGTCAAGCAAATTGCCCCAAACAATGCTTTGACCTATACTCAAAATAACATTGTCACATTCAACTGTGATTGTGTTGTCCTCGTCATATACAGGAGCAAATCTGCCTTGTTCGTTCTTAACCTGAACGCACTTCTTGAATACAATTGCCTTAACTTTGTCTTTTTTCTTGATGATTTCCTTTGGACCCCAAGAGCAGTTAATCTTTACTCCGTCCTCTTCGGCTTCTTCAATTTCGTAGTCAGCCGCAGGCATTTCGTTTCTTGCTTCAAGGCAGAACATCTGAACATTCTCGCCGCCGCATCTTCTTGCAACTCTCGCAGCATCAATGGCAACATTACCGCCACCGACAACTACAACATCTTTGCCGAGGTCAAATTTTTCTGTTGCGGCACATTTGTGGAGGAATTCAACAGCTGTATAAACGCCCTCTGCGTCTTCGCCCTCAATGCCTGCTTTTCTGCCGCCTTGTGCACCTACGGCAATGTAGAATGCTTTGTAACCCTGCTTGCGAAGTTCGTCAAGTGTTATGTCCTTGCCAACCTCAACACCGCATTTGATTTCAACACCAAGCTCTTTGATGATGTCAATTTCGGCAGAAATAACATCCTTTTCAAGCTTATAGTTTGGAATACCGTAGCGGAGCATACCGCCGGCTTCTTCGTTCTTTTCAAATACGGTTACATTTACATAGCCTTTTTCGGCAAGATAATATGCACAGGAAAGACCTGAAGGACCTGCACCGATGATGGCAATTTTCTCATCAAATTGACCTCTGACGCTCGGAACAATTTTTTTCGGAACATATCTTGTTTCGGCGTCCAAATCCTTTTGTGCAATGAATTTCTTGATGTCGTCAATAGCAACGGCTCTGTCAACAGTACCTCTTGTGCAGGCATCTTCACATCTCTTGTTGCAGATTCGTCCGCAAACGGCAGGGAATGGGTTTTCTTTTTTGATGAGAGCAAGAGCGTCTGCGTATCTGCCTTGTGCAGCCATCTTTATGTAACCCTGAACCGCAATGTGTGCGGGACAAGCTGTTTTGCACGGAGCTGTACCAGATTCATGAGTGTTGATACGGTTCTTATCTCTGTATTCTTCTTCCCACTTTTCAGGTCCCCATTTTGTTTCATCAGGAAGTTCTTGCTTTGGATATTCAACTTCACCGTGTGATGTGCAAAGTTTTTGACCAAGCTTGAGTGCACCGGCAGGACAGTGCTCAACGCATCTTCCGCAAGCAACGCAGTTGTCTTTGTTTACATCGGCAACATATGCGCTTCTTGAAAGGTTAGGCGTGTTGAAAAGCTGTGATGTACGCAATGCGTAGCAAACATT
>CABQCC010000124.1 GCA_902462495.1 uncultured Eubacterium sp.
GGTCAGCTCGTTGAGGTTGAAGAAAACCCGGTTAAAGAGGGGTACACATTCACCGGCTGGTATACGGACAAAGATTGCAAAAATCAGTTTGATGTGACCAAAGATAAGGTCAGCGACAGTATGACCCTGTACTCCGGTTGGGAAAAGAAATAGCTTAAAAAATGATTTATATTATCGAAAAGCAACTTGGACATTGCGTTCAGGTTGCTTTTTGTATGTGTATAATACACAAAAAAGTTGCTGCTGTTTTGGAATGTATTGTTAAATTCGTTTAGAGATGATATAATAAACTATAATGGTATTTAGGAGAATGAAAATGAAAAAGATTATTGCTTTGTTTTTGTCATTGATTATATTTTTGGGGACTTCTTCAAGTATCGTTGCATACGCTTATACCGATTTGCCCGACACGGATATTCCGTGGGGTTTGGTTAGTGGCAAATGCGGAAATAATGTGGAGTATGAGCTTAACAAGGAAACGGGAGAGTTGACAATTACCGGAACGGGCGATATGTATAATGACTATAATCTTGATACAAAAAAATCACCGTTTTTCAAAAATGAATATGTAAAAAGTATTGTTGTTTCCGACGGAATAACTTCTGTTGCTCCGTTTTTGTTTTATTCTTGCAATAATATTTATGATATTTCAATACCAAACAGCGTAACATCTGTTGGTGACAATGCGTTTTATGCTTGCAATTCATTGGTATCGATTTATTATTATTCAACACAGGAACAATGGAACAAAATGACAATCGGCACAGGCAATGATTGTCTGTTTGAAGCAAATCTCTTTTTCGGACCCGACACAGAGGTATTGGATTATTTGCTGTCGACTATAGGTGAATATTTGCCTGAGGATTTTTCGGAGGGCACATATAATGAACTTATGAACAGGATTAATTCTGTTCCCGCTGATTTGTCTAAACTTCCTCAAAAACAGGTTGACGCTTTTGTGAAAAATATATTGGACGGAATGAACGGTCTTGACCCTTATCTTGATTTTGCGGTTACTGCACCAAACGGAAGTTTTACCGTTCGGTATGATGACGAAGCAAATGTCAAGGGCGAAAACGCTGTGTTGTACGGAACTTCAATAACTTTGACAGCCACCCCGAATGACGGTTACAGATTTGTCGGTTGGTACGACACGGTGAATAACCTCTATTTCAGCAAAAAAGCGGAATACACATTTGTGATAATTGCCAATACAAGTTTGAAGGCTGTGTTTGTAAAGAACAATTCTTCAACTCTGACATTTACAACCTATACCAATTGGGTGAAATTGACCGTGACAAAAAATATTGACGAGTGGCAAAGTGTGACATCTATTTCTGATTTTGTGCCTGATGTTCCGTATAGATATGGCTACACAAACGGCAGATGGGCGTATAACGAGGCTGATGTGCTTGCAAAATTGCAGGCAGGCGAGGATGTTTCGATTGTGGCGGAATATGACAAAACGGAGGCACAGCTTCCTGTTCCGCCGACACCGGGGAAAGATGAGCCGTCAATTGAACTGCATTATAGTTTTGACGACAAAGACGGCACGGGTTCGTTTTTGATGGGTGTCGGAATTTATGAGGGTTGCGTTGTCGAGTCGATGGGAATATTGTTCTATTGCAAAGAAGCAAAAACTTTTGACCCAACTAATTTTACTTTGTTTTTAACAAACAAATTGATGGCATCAAGATTTAATGTTGATGGGTTGAGCGGTATTTGCATTTCAAACATTCGCAATATGTCGTCAGATTATAATTGGGTTGCAAGGGGATATATTTCCTATTACGAGGATGACGGCAGTCTTGTGACGCTGTATTCAAATCAAATTAATGTTGTTGACAGACAGCAGATTTAATTAATGATAGATTATTAAATAAAGGATGATATTATGCCGGCATATTCAACACATTATTTGTTTGCTTATGAATTGATGAACGAGGTTAAGAAAAATGTTGATTTTTCTGTTGACGAGCAGGCTGTTTATATCGGCACGCAAGGTCCTGATATATTTTATGACCACAGAATTTTGCCGTGGATGAGTGGCAGAAGCTTGCGCAAGGTTGGCTCGATTTTGCACCGTGCAAAGCCGAGTATTCTGCTTGACGCAATGCGTAGTTATATAACTCAAAATCCAAATGATGATGTTGCAAAATCCTATGCGGTCGGCTTTGTTTTGCACTATGCACTTGACAGGGTGTGCCATCCGTACATTTATTTTATGCAGTACCGTTTTGAGGAACTCTACAAAGGAATGCACCATTTCACGGCGCACAATATGGCGGAATTCGGTCTTGATTCGTATTTGCTGTATAAACGCTTGGGTGTGCAAAATCCGGCTTCGTTTGACACCGAAAAAACGCTTAATTATACCGATTTAACTCGCACACATTGTGCAAAAATCATAAGCAGTTTTGTTTCAAATTCTACGGAAAAATTTGTCAGCACGGCAGATGCGGAGCAGGCAATTGATGATTTGCGATATATTCAGGCTGTAACTTTTGACCCGAAGAATAAGCTTTGCAGAGTGATGAAACCGCTTGAAGCTGTGATTTCTCCGCTTGCAAAAGGTTTCAAGCCGTCATCAATGTTCAGGGTTGATAATATGCAGTATGCCGTGAAATTTGCAAATGTCAATCACGGTGTGTGGTCGTCACCGTTTAATAAGGTGAAAAGAAACGAGAGCTTCGAAGATTTGTTTGAGCAGTCAAAGGCAGATGCAATCAGGCTCATTAAAGGCTTTTTTGATAATACCGATTTGGTCGAGTTGACAGGAGATTTGTCATTCTTGACAGGCGAAAGGGTGGAGTAATGTTCTGTAAAGACGGTCTTGCAATTCGTGATGAACACGGCAGACAGCGTATATTTAAGGGTGTAAATATTTGTATAAAAAAAGATAAATTTAATTATTTTGTTTATAAACTTGAAAAGCGGTTTGATAAAACCTTTGCCGAGTATGTCGAAAACGGAATAAACGTCATTCGCCTTGGCTTCAATTGGTCGGCGCTTGAGCCTGAAAAGAATTGCTTTGACGAGCGTGCTTTTGAATTTTTGAAAAAGTTTGTCAGCACCGCACAGGAAAACAATATTTATGTTCTTTTGGATGTGCATCAGGATTTGTATTGCAGCAAGTTCGGTTTTGGCGACGGTGCTCCGAGTTGGGTGACAAAGGATTATCCTCGCAAAAGACCTGTCGCAATTTGGGCAGAGGGTTATTTCTATTTCAAGGATGTTCAAAGAGCGTTCAATGATTTTTGGCGAAACAAAAACAATGTGCAAACGGATTTTTCGGAATTCTGGGATAAACTTGTGCTTGAATTCAAAGACTATGATAATGTTATCGGCTACGACTTTCTCAATGAGCCGATGATTACCGATTATTCAAACAAAATCTTTTGCCAACTTGTCGGCAACGGACTTAAAGAAGGCACGAGCGAAGAGTTTTGTGCCGATGGTTATTTCAAGAACGGCAGAGAAAGACGAGGATTTATCCGTATGTTTTTCGCCTTTATGCACAGGGTAAATAAGCACGGCGGACTAAAGAAATTCTTAAACAAACTTGACAGTTATGAGGCTTTTGGAAATGCGGTCAAAGGACTTGAAAAATACACCGAGGGCTTCAACAGGGAATATTATCAGCCGTTCGTTGATTCTATGGCAGACAAAATCGATGACGACAAATTCGCATTTTTCGAGCATAACTATTATTCAAATTTGGGTATTCCGTTTGAAATTCAAACAAAGGATAACTACATATATTCGCCTCACGCATATGATTTGTTCATTGATTCACCGCTGTACAACGATTATTCAAGCAACGCAAGAATAAAATATATCATTGATTCAATTCGCAAAAATCAGCTGAAAATGAATGTCCCCGTTGTTATGGGTGAGTGGGGCGGAAGTGCAAAAATTGGTCATAAATGGGATGAGCATATTGATTATATTTATTCCTTGTTTGAAAAATATCAGTGGTCGAGTATCTATTGGAATTATCTAATTAACGACAAAAAGTTTACATCAGTTATCAACAGACCGTATCCTTGTGCCGTGTGCGGAGATATTGTTGAATATTCAACCGACAGCAACAGCAGAAGTTTCAGACTTGAGTATAACTGTAAGGAAAACACGGCACCGACGGTTATATTTGTCCCGAACAGA
>CABQCC010000125.1 GCA_902462495.1 uncultured Eubacterium sp.
AAAGTCAAAATCATTACTACTGTGAGAAGAAAAATATAATAAATATTATTTTTATACTTTTTATAGTTATATGCTAGTATGAAAATAATTGTTATGGAAGCTTTAGATAATGATTCCGGATGCCAAAACCACAAAATGACACTATTTGTGAAGTATCTATAATCACCTACCGGAAACCAAGGTGTAAAGAAAGCATCATGTATTGAAAAGGCAAATAATACAACAGCTAAAATTTTACAAATGCTATTTAGCGATACTAAGTAGTCCTTTGATAATTTATCTTGTGTAAGAACTCTTGTTCCTAAATAGTAAATAAAAAACTTTATGCAAGTGAATGCGTCGATGAGCATATATTGTGTTTCTTGGTAATTATAATGAATACCGGAGAATATACCAAAGAATTCAAACATTATAAGACCAATGAGCATACCTTGTTCAAATTTTAAGAGTTTAGCTTTGTTTTGCAGTAATTTAAACAAAACTGCAATGGTAATAATAACTGCAATTATCTCATCTGAATATGTAATTATTGGAGCAAGTGGTGATTTGCCTATGTTTTCAGAAATACTTGGTTGAAAAATTAAATATAAAAATAGAATTTTCCATATATCAATTTTATTAAATCTAATTGTCATGTGTTTATTTTCCTAATGTTTTATTTAAAATCAAAACACTTTCAAATGTTGTTTTGGTTCGCTATATCCTCATCAACAATTTCTTCTCCGGATTTATTTTTTAATTGTTCCATTGAAGCAGTTGAAAGTCCGTTATTGATTACTGCGTCCATATCGCAGGTTGAGAGCTTGTCAAGTTCTTCTTTTGTAACCTTGCCGTCACGGTAGTCACGAACAACCTGACTCTCATACATTGAATATTTTTCTTTCGTCCAAAACTTGAGTTTGTGTTTTACAACCCACAATGCAGGCACCCAAATGTATTTGTGCATAGCAGGGGATACAGATCCGATCATCCAACAGTTTCTGTCGCAATGTCTAACAATATTTCTTACACGCTCTGCCTGTTCGCTGTTCCACAGTTCATCCCAGCTTTGCTCGTTCAGGTTACCCATAACTTCTTTGTCTTTTGTGCCGTTGCAAGGCATAACATCACCGTACGGGTCAATGAAGAATGTGTCAAAGCTCATATCGCAAGGCAAAAGCCTTTTTTGACCGTAAATATAATTGATTAAACCGTGATTGAAATAGGCTCTAAACCACTTTTTAGGGCTGTTTGAAGCCAATAATTCGTTGATAAGCTTTTCAAAATTCTCGGCAACCATCGGACGGTCGTTGATTTTGTTTTTTGCTTCAACAAAGTAAAAGCTGTTGTGAAGTGAAGCTGTGGCAAATTCCATTCCCATCTTGTTGGAAAGCTCATAAAGCGGAACGAGGTCGGGAGCGTTTTTGTCCTGTACAGTCATACCGAAGCCGACATCTTTCATTCCCATATCAACAAGTTTTTTAAGGGTGCTGTAACCCTTGTTAAAGCCGTCATCAAGTCCACGGATTTCGTTGTTTGTTTGCTCAAGACCCTCTATGGAAATTCTAATTCCGATTTGAGGAAATTCCTTGCACAAGTCAACGATTCTGTCTGTGAAAAACCCGTTTGTTGAGATAACGATTCTGTCGCTTTTTTTGTAAAGTTCTCTGACAATATCCTTTAAATCTTCTCTGATAAAAGGTTCGCCACCCGTAATGTTAGTAAAATACATAGGCGGAAGCTTTTTGATTGTTTCGATTGAAATTTCTTCTTCTTTTTTTGATGGAGCTTTGTATCTGTTGCACATTGTGCATCTTGCGTTGCAACGGTATGTAACAATTACTGTTCCGTTAAGTTTTTTTGCCATTTTAATCACTCGTGTTGTACGTATTTGTTATATATTTTCATTAGTTCTTCATAGTAAATTTCCGGCGAATAATTTTGTTTATATTGAGCTTTTGAGTTTGCAGAAAATTTGTCAACTGTTTCGTCTTGTGAGAACAGAATTTCAAGTTTTTCTCTTAGCTCGTTGACATTATCGGATTTATAAAGAAAACCGTTTTCGCCGTCAACGATAAGCTCAGGAATACCGCCGATTTTGCTTCCGATAACAGGTTTGCCTATTTCTAAAGTCTCCAAAATAGAATATGGACAGTTTTCATACCATATGGAAGGTACGACAATAAATCTTGAATTTCTGATATATTCCCTGATATTATCTTGATTTTGATAGCCCAAAAGCGTGATTCTGTCGCCCAAATTGTGCTTTTTAATATAGGCTTCGATATTCTCTTTTTCGGGTCCGTCGCCGGCAATCAAAAGTTTTGAATTGGGAATTTCCTTGATTGCTTCGACTAAATTCAAAATTCCTTTTTCTTTTGAAAGTCTGCCGAAGTAAAAGGCATAATCACCAAGCACATAGTCCTTGTGCTCACTCTTGTTTACAAAATTATGAAGGACTTTAATATCATTGCAATTTAGTTTGCCCTTGATGAGCTGATTTTTGTTGAATTCACTTGGAGAAATAATGCAGTCAACTTTTTTGAAAACTTTGTGACAGTCGTAATACTTCTTTTCTGCGTATCCAATGATACTTTTGAGAGCTGAACCCTTGTTGCATTTCTTTTTGATGCACTGTGTGTAGCCTTTAGTCAGGCAATCCTCACACGGTTTGCCGTCATAAAGCATAATGCTTGCAGGGCAGATAGGGTTCAAATCGTGAGCCGTCATAACAATTGGAATGTTCTTTTCTTTGATTGCGTCAATTATAGATGCAGAGAGTTGACGCTGAAAATTATTGATGTGAACTATATCAGGCTTGAAGTCTTCCAAAGCTTTCATCATAAGCTCTTTGTTTGTTTTGGAATAGATAACATCAAAGGCTTTTAATTTTGAACCTGTATTTAAATCAATTTCATTAACAAAATATTCTTTGTCACCGGTAGTGATGTTTTCTTTATTCTTCATTGAAAAAAAGGCAACAGTATGACCTTTACTTTTCAACAAATTTGCAAGTTCAAAATAATATTTTTCACTTCCACCACGCAGATAGTGAAATTTGTTAACCAATAAAATTCTCATTAAATCTCACTTTTAGAATATAAATCCAGAGTTTGTTTTGTGACTTTGTCCCAGTCGTATTTATTCAAAATATAGCTTGAGGCATTGTTTTTGTAGTTATTTACGATGTCGTCATTATCTAAAAGATATTGCAATTTATCTTTCAAATTTTCAACATTGCTTTTTTCGAAATATTCGGCATTGTTTTCGCAAACCTCAGTACATTCGCATATGTCGGATGTAAGACAGCAGTTGCCGAAACTCATAGCTTCAAGTAAGCTGATAGGCATACCTTCCAAATCACTCGGCAAGCAGTAGATATATGCGTTTGAATATAACTCTGCCAATTCCTTGCCCTCAACAAACCCCGTGAAAATAATGTTAGGATTTGATTTTGCCATATCTTTGAGCTGGGATTCATATTCACTCGTGTGACTCGAACCGCCTGCAATGACAAGGACTTTATCGGTGTTGATTTTGCTGTATGCCTCTATCAAATAGTGTATACCTTTTTCCGGAACAAGTCGTCCCAAAAAGAGTATGTATTCATTTTTTTGTAAATTATATTTTTCTTTGATTATTTCAGGTGAAATAACTTGAGCAGGGGAGATGCCGTTTGGAATAAAAACTGTTTTTCTGTTGTATGTTTTTAGGAAATAGTCTTTAACATTTTGAGAAAGTACGATTACTTCATCGGCGTATTTAGCAGCAGTTTTTTCTCCGAATTTAAGAAACTTTATTGCAAATCCGCCCCATTTGCTTCTTTGCCAATCTATTCCGTGAATAGTTACAATACATCTTTTTCTGAACAGTTTTGCAAGCAAAACCATTGACGCAGGACCCTCTGCGTGAAAATGTATTACATCAAATTTGTGAAACATTGCATCAAAGGTTGCAAAAAAGCTGTACACAATGGCGTTTAGTTTTGATGAATTGGGTGTTGGAATCCATTTAAGGTTCACGCCCTCCCAAGTGTTAAGTCCTGTTGCTGTTTCGTGCTCCTTGCCGGCAATGTGTTCACTTTTTCTGTTATATGCAACAACATCATTGCCAAGATTGACCATACGCTTTGAAAGTTCAGATACAACTATCTCTATTCCGCC
>CABQCC010000126.1 GCA_902462495.1 uncultured Eubacterium sp.
CATCAATGCCTATATTTTTATTTGCCGCTAAAGCATATTCAAAAAATAATCGAATACAAAGGCGAATACACAGCTATGCGAGAGGCTCGACACCACGCAGCGTACTACACAAAAGGTATGCGAGGCGGTGCAAAGCTCCGTGCCGAAATCAGCAAATACGAGCATTTTGAACAGCTCCAAGAGTTGTCATATCGCATAATCAAGGAGGCAGAATTATGATTCTCAAAAACTGCACATTCATCAACGAAGAATTTGAAAAGGAATTCGGCGACATAAAAATTGAGGACGGCAAAATTGCCGAAATCGGAATTTTTGACGCAGAAAATGACGAAGTTCGTGATATGACCGACTGCATCATTCTTCCGGGATTTATCGACATCCACATTCACGGCGGTGCAGGCGCAGACTTTTCCGACGGCACAACCGACAGCATTGACGCAATCAGCACATATCTTGCAAAGCACGGCGTGACCTCATTTTGCGGAACAACAATGACCCTTTCGCATGAAAAACTAAAAGAAATAGTTAAAACGGCAAGCGGATACACCGCACCGAAGTCGAAACTTGTGGGCATAAACCTTGAAGGTCCGTACATTGCCGAAGCAAAGGCAGGCGCACAAAACAGAGAATTCATCCGCCCGGCAAGCACAAAAGAGGTTGACGAGTTGCTTTCAATCAACGACAAAATCAAGCTGATTACCATTGCTCCCGAAGCAAGCGACACGCAGGATTTTATCACAAAGGAAAAGGAAAATTTGACGATTTCTGTCGGTCACAGCTCGGCAAATGCACAGCAAACAAGGGAGGCTATCGCAAGCGGTATTGCACACGCAACGCATCTTTACAACGCAATGACCCCTATGACGCACCGTGAAGCCGGAATTGTCGGCACGGTGCTTGACAGCGACATCACGGCGGAACTCATCTGTGACGGCGAGCACATCTGCCCTGCCGTTTTGCGAAACACATTTAAGATTTTGGGCGAGGACAGAGCCTGCGTAATCAGCGATTCTATGCGTGGCGCAGGTCTTGGAATCGGCGAATACGAGCTTGGCGGTCAGATGACCTATGTCAAGGACGGCTACAAGGTGGCAAAACTTGAGGACGGCACAATCGCCGCTTCAATCACCAATGTTTTTGACGAGTTCAAAAATCTGCTCGAATTCGGAATTGATTTCAAAACAGCGCTCAAATCCTGCACAATCAACCCGGCAAAGGTTATCAAAGAGGATAAAAATATCGGTTCAATCGCAGTCGGCAAATGCGCCGATTTGATTGTCACCGATGAAAATTTCAGTATAAAAGAGGTTTACATCAATGGAACACTCGCTTAACATCGTGCTCATAGAGCCTGAAATTCCGCAGAACACAGGCAACATTGCAAGAACCTGCGCCGCAACAGGAGCAAGGCTACATCTTGTCGGACCTATGGGTTTCCACATCACCGACAAACAGGTGAAAAGAGCAGGTCTTGACTATTGGGACAAACTCGACATCACATTTTACGACAGCACCGAGGAATTTTTTGAGAAAAACAAGGGCGGAACATTTTATTATTTCTCCACCAAAGCCGAGCAAGCACACTCGGATGTTAAATATCCAAACAACTGCTACCTCGTTTTCGGCAAGGAAACAAAAGGCTTGCCCGAGGAATTGCTCAAAGCGAACCACGATTGGTGCGTGCGTATGCCGATGAGGGGCATTATCAGAAGCCTGAATCTATCAAACGCTGTGGCAATCGGCACATACGAGGTGCTCCGCCAATGGGATTACCCGGAATTAGTCCAAAAAGGAAAACTGCATAATTTAGAATGGTAAAACAGGTGAACGCAGTTCGCCCCTACGGTTTAAACACCCCGAAGCGAATTCGCTTCGGGGCTTTTTGTGCAAAAATTTATTTACACTTAACACTCTTTATATTTGACCATTTACCATAAACCTTTTGACCGTTTATGTTTTTATATGCACGAACTTTCACATAATAAGTTTTGCCTTTTGTAAAGTTCTTACTGATATAAGATATGGTTCGACCGTTATTTATAACTTTTTTTGCTATTACTTTTTTAAAGTTCTTATTCTTTGAATAGTAAATTTGATATCCACTTGCACCATTAACACTATCCCATCTTGCCTTTATTTTTGCGTTTTTCAGTGCCTTTAATTTTAGATTGAGTATTTTGCCTAATTTTTCTGTGTAATTCACAGAAAAATAATATGTACCACCAAGATTATAGCGATGTCCGTCAATGCTGTAATTTGAAATTGAAATATAGTACATTCCTCTTTTTAATGCTACTGTTTTATCAATCTTATAACAATCAAAAGCCTTGTTATAGGAACTATAAAGTCTTTCTATTTCATTACCATTTGAATCAAAAATGTAGCAAAATGAATTATATTTACTATCAAATAAATCTACTTTTATCGTTGCATTTCCGGTTTCCGGCATTTCAAAAGAATAGAAATCAAATTGTTTGTCTAATTTACCGGATTGTAATGTTCCGCTGTATTCGGTATTTAACCTAATTGATTGAGCATCATTCGCAGATGTTCCTGCTGCATACACGGTTAAATCCAAGCCCATTACAGCACTTAACATAATCACTGTTGAAAGTAAAACACTTATTAATTTTTTCATACATTTACCTCTCTTTTTATAAGTAATTTTTTATTCTTACAGTTCAATTATAGTAAAAATATTTACTAAAATCAATAGTAAACTTTTGTACTACATATAATAAAAGTACGAGGTGATATTATGGACTATATTAAGCGAATGAGAGATTTGCGAGAGGACAACGACAAAACGCAACAGGAAATTGCAGAAATTTTAAACACATCACAAACAATGTATGCTCGATATGAGCGTGGTGCAAATGAATTACCGATACATCATCTTCTGACACTTGCAAATTATTATAATGTCAGCACAGATTATCTTCTTGGAATAACGGACAAACCTTAAAATCATCACAGAAAAATTTAACCCCGAAGCGAAATCGCTTCGGGGTATTTTCATCACTTGCAAACAAAAACACTAAAATATTATACTTTTTCTTAACCCCTCAGTCGCCCATAAAGTGCGACAGCTCCCCTTGCAACAAGGGGAGCCAAATCGGTTATTTATATTTAGGTTGTTTCATTTCAATAACGGCTCAATTATTCTTCATCGGTTGGGTCGTTTTTTTTCTTTTTGTTCGGCTTATTCGGTTTTTTGCCTTTAAGCACAAATTTGGAATACACAAAATATCCCGCCAAGCTGCCCACAACAAAAAGGGCAATAATCATAATGATAAATACAGGAATACTCATAGGAACGAATGTTTTAACCTCCGTGTTTAAATTATCGGGCAAGGCATAGAAGCCGTTGCCGTTGTTTTGCTCGTAGCCGACTCTGATGACGGTTGCGCTGTACGGTGCAAGTTCCGCCTCAAATGTGCCGTCCTCAAATTCAAGTTCTGTCTGTCGAGGTGCTACGGTCTGCTTTTTTGTGCTGTTGAATGCCGACTTGAAATTGCTGCCGACACTTTGCTGTGACACCGCAGAAACCTCATCAAATCCGCTCAAATTGACGCTGATTTTTTCGTGATTGCCGGAAGTGTTCACAAGTTTTATATAAAGCGTGCGTGAAGTTTCGTCAACGGTTACGCTCTGAAAAATTCCGTCGTTGTCGCTGTTAAGCGTTGAATTGACATAATTTTTGCCGACATTGTTTGCAAAAATAAGTTGTGTATAATAACTTGGCGTGTACACCAAATCATTACCGTCAAACCAAACAAGGCTTTGGTTTATGCTGTTTGCACCGATTTTTGAAAAAGTCGGCGAATAGCTTGCCATTTTGACAACCGAGCTGTTTTTTTCAAGCCCCGTGATGAACGAAGCCTCCTGCGAAGCGTTGAACATATTGTTGTTCTTCAAATCGTTGCCCTTGGTGTATGCCGAACTGCGGCATTCGTCAAGGATTACCCCTGCCCCGCTTTGATTGTAGCTGTCGTATCGGGTAACATTTTGCGAAAGCGTATTGTCTTTTGAATCAACAACCT
>CABQCC010000127.1 GCA_902462495.1 uncultured Eubacterium sp.
AATACCTCGACACCGAAACTTTCAGACGAGTTGAAAAAGAGGGTGCAAAGGTGTTTTTGGGTCAGAAGCCCGAAAACATTGCCGACGACACGGAACTTGTTATATACACAAACGCAATCCTTAAAGGCAATACGGAACTTGAATATGCAAAGGAAAACTTCCCTTGCTTTGAAAGAGCGGAGGCACTCGGTGCACTCAGCCGTATTTTTTCAAACTGCATAGGCGTTTGCGGAACTCACGGCAAGACCACAACATCATCAATGATAACCCAAATTCTTATGGAAGCAGGGCTTGACCCGTCTGCTGTCATCGGCGGAAAATTGCCATTAATAGACGCATACGGCAGATACGGGCACAGCCAAAACTTTGTGTGCGAAAGCTGTGAATTCAACAACACATTTTTGCATATGAACCCTGATATGGCTGTCATCCTCAACATTGACGAGGATCACCTTGATTTCTTCGGCAATCTTGACAACATCAAAAAGTCGTTCAGAAAATTTGCAGACCTCACCACAAAGACAATTATTTACAACGGTGACGATGCCAACACGGTTGACACACTCAAGGGCATTGAGGGCAAAAAACTCATCTCTGTCGGCAGGAAAGACGGCAACGAATGGGTGGCAAAGAACATTGATGTTCCGGGCGGTTTCCACAGCGAATACGATGCATACCACAACAACGAATTTGTTGCAAGAGTTGTGCTTTCCGTTCCGGGTGAGCATAATATTTTGAACTCGCTTTGTGCATTTGCGGCAGCATATGAAAGCGGTGCAAAGGTTGAAAAAATCCTTGAGGGATTGAAGCATTTTGGCGGTGCGGCAAGACGATTTGAAAAACTCGGCACATACTGCGGAGTGACATTTGCAGACGACTATGCACACCATCCTGCCGAAATAAAGGTTACTCTTGAGGCGGCAAAAAAGATGGGATACAAGCGTGTTTGGGCAGTACATCAGCCGTTTACATTTTCAAGAACTTCTTTACTTCTTGATGATTTTGCAGAAGTGCTTAAAATTGCAGACAAGTGCGTTGTAAGTGCAATTATGGGCAGTCGTGAAGTGAACACAATCGGAATCAAGGCAACCGACCTTTCAAGCAAAATCCCGGGTGCAGTTCAACTCGACACTTTTGAAGAAATTTGCGATTATGTATGCGACAACGCAGAGGACGGCGATTTGGTAATCACTCTTGGTTGCGGAGATGTATACAAGGTGGCACGAATGATGTGCAAAAAGCTAAAAGAAAGAGAAGAACAAAATGTTTGAATTTAAAATAACCGACACAGCGACAGATGATTCAAAATTCATCAGATTCACCGTGTTTTGCGATGAACAGGGCGTGCAAAAAAGCCACGAGATAGATGAGCTTGACGACAACAAGGAAGCCAAACACATTGTTATGTACGACAACGGCAAGCCGATTGCGACATCAAGATTTTACAAAGAGCACGGTGACACTTGGCACGCAGGCAGAATTGCGGTGCTAAAGGAATACCGTGGCACGGGCTGTGGCAGAAAGGTGCTTGAAAAAGCCGAGGAAGAAATGAAAAAGCTCGGTGCAAAGGAAAGTTTTATTTCTGCGCAAACACAGGCACAAGGCTTTTATGAGGCACTCGGCTACAAGGCATACGGCGATATTTATCCGGAAGAGGACATACCGCATATTGCAATGAAAAAAGAATTATAAGACAAGAAGAAAACACCGACAAAATCGGTGTTTTTTATATTAGACGAACACAGTTCGCCCTTACGGAGCTAAAAATATTCTTTTAACAAATTATAATCATTATCTATGAGAATGACGGTGTTTTGATGAATTTCGCAATCAACCTTTAGAATATCGATAAGGTTGGGGTTACGAACGGTCAAAACGCCGTTTTCGAGATTTTCTATATTTCGCTCTCCGCCAAGAGATTTTACAAGTCGGCGAACTTCTTTGGGATAGTATTTTTGATTATCCATATCGAACTTGGCAACAACAATTTGAACAACAAAATACATCAGCACGGCAAGGACGAAGCCGACAAGCAGAAAATATCCTACACTTCTGCCATATTTGAAAAGGCTGAACAGCGAAGCGTATTTTTCAAATCCGATGCGAATATCGACGAGTGCAGAAACAAAATAACCGACACCGCCGACAAAGACATAGCCGACAAAAATCAGCGGATTATAGAACAGCAAAAACAGAAGCAACAGCGTGTTATCTCCAAAAATGACCGACAGCAGGCACGGAAGCAGAAACGAAAACAAATAGTGCTTGCTTGTTTTCTTGAAAAGTGCAACGAATGTGCCGAGAGTCAGAAAGATATTGACAAAATACTTGCCTGTCAGATAATCGGCAACGGACGATTGCGGTGCTTTTGGCGAGAACAAAAAGACATTTTGTACCCCTGCGGTGATTTTGCCGTTCACCAAAGTTGCAACGCTACAGTCGGTGGTATAAATCAAATCCGAAAAACGGTTTCCGAAAAGGGTGGAATAGACTTCATTCAATATTCCGAAAATAACTACCCTGCCCTTAATCAGCAGAGCGAACTCTCTGACATACATTTGCAACAATTCATCACAAATGCCGAAAATCAGACCGACAGCAACGCCCAAAAGCGAAGTGGTTATAAGCAGATATTCAAAATCAAGATTATTGCCGAGCAGAACAACACCGACTGCCAACGCAACAATCACCGTCAGTCCCAATGTGTGAGAGGTCAACAGGAAGAAAACGGCATTTGCACAGAGAAGCGACAGAGCGACCACAAAACTTTTGCTTGACTCCTTAAATTCATAAAACCCCAAAAACATACCGACACAGGCAGACCACAACAGAGATGTAACGACCTCGACATCAATATTGAATTTTGGCAACACAAGAGAGATTATATGAATGATGAGGACATACAACGCTGTTACGGCGATGGGATATTTTAGGCGGGTAATCAGCCTATCTTTAGATGTAAAAATATTCATATTAAGAATATACCCAATAAAAAAACCTTTATGCACATTATGAATATTATGTAATAGATGTTTAAAAGAAAGAATTTGTGTTAATCATAATGATATAAAGAAAATTTTAAAGGGTGAACAAAATGAACATTAAACGAGGCGACATCTACTATGCCGATTTAAGTCCCGTTGTAGGAAGTGAGCAAGGAGGAGTAAGACCTGTGTTAATAGTTCAAAACGATGTGGGCAACAAATTTTCGCCGACCGTGATAGTGTCTGCCATCACGAGCCAGCAAGGCAAAACAAACTTGCCGACTCACATTGAGGTGAACGCTCACGATTGCGGACTTGCCAAAGACAGCGTTGTGCTGTTAGAGCAGGTACGAACGATTGACAAAAGGCGACTGAAAGAAAAGATGGGCACTTTGCCGACAAGCGATATGAACAAAATCAACAACGCAATAACAATATCAATGGGATTATAACAAAAAGCAGGTATTCGCAAAAGCGAATACCTGTATTTTTATTTATTCAATAGTTGCATAGTATTTTCCGTAAACCCAAGCCCTTGAGTTTGAAACAATAAATTCTATCGGATATTGATTTTTGTCATTTTTCTTTGAAACATCACATTTCAAAGTAAGGTTTGAAGAATTGATGTTGGACTTTTTAGGGGCAAGGACGGTTACGGTTGCGCTGTCAATCGACTTAACCGAAAGTTTGCTTCCCTTCTCTGCGCCCTCAATGATGATGTCATCCTTATTTATTCTGACCTTATGTTCGGAATATGAATTGCTGACAGTAACCTTTGCGGTGATTTTCTTTGTTCCGTCAAGAACAGAAATGCCGTTCAAATTTGTTACATCAAATTCAAAATCGTGACTGCCGACAGTCAAATCGCCAAAATAGATTGTGCCGACATTTGCGGTTGAAATATCTGCAGTTGAAAGAGTGCCTGCGTAAAGCTGATTTTTTGAATACGAAACGCTGACAACATCCCTTGCTTCTTCGATATTTTCGTATGGCATAAGAGTTGAATGCTGCGGAA
>CABQCC010000128.1 GCA_902462495.1 uncultured Eubacterium sp.
GAAAAATTCGACGCCGCACAGGGCAGAGGAGAACTTGTTGATTTTGATGCGTTAAAGGAACTTGCCGTTGGTTTTAGTGACGACGGAACAGGCGTTCAGGATGAGCAGGATATGAGGCTTGCTATGGAGCAATGTGCAAAAATCGGCAAGGTTATTTCAGCTCATTGCGAGGTTAACGATTTGCTTCATGGCGGATATATTCACGATGGTGAATATTGCAAGACTCACGGACATAAAGGCATTTGCTCTGCTTCTGAATATGAGCAGATTGAACGAGATTGCAAACTTGCAGAAGAAACAGGCGTTCGGTATCATGTTTGCCATATTTCAACCAAGGAAAGCGTTGATATAATTCGTAAAGCAAAAGCACGAGGAGTTAATGTTACCTGCGAAACAGGACCGCATTATCTTACGATGTGTGACAAAGACTTGCAAGAGGACGGAAGATTTAAGATGAATCCTCCTCTTCGTAGCGAAGAAGATAAACAAGCGTTGCTTCAAGGAATACTTGACGGCACAATTGATGTGATTGCAACCGACCATGCACCGCATTCGGCTGAAGAAAAGTCAAAAGGACTTGCCGGTTCGGCAATGGGCGTTGTCGGTCTTGAAACTTCGTTTGCAGTTCTTTATACAAAACTTGTAAAATCCGGCTTTATCACTCTTGAAAAGCTCATTGAGCTTATGAGTGTTAATCCGAGAAAAATATTTGATTTGCCGGGTGGCGAAATCAAGGAGGGCGAAGTTGCCGACTTGGCATTGCTCGACCTTGAATCAAAATGGATTGTTGACCCTGATGACTTTTTGTCTATGGGCAGAGCAACTCCGTTTGAAGGTTGGCAACTTCAAGGCAAAAATATAATGACAATGTGTGGAGGGAAAATAGTTTATGAAGCCTTATGATAAAAAAATAATTCTTGAAAACGGTATGGAATTTTATGGCTATGGCTTTGGCTCAAACAAGCAAGCTATAAACGAAATTGTTTTCAATACTTCTATGGTCGGTTATCAGGAAATTATTTCCGACCCGTCATACACTGATCAAATGGTTTGTATGACATATCCTCTTATCGGTAACTATGGTATGACCGATGATGACTACGAAACAAGAATCCCGACTATGGGCGGTTTGATTGTCAGAGAGTATAACGATTTACCGTCAAACTTCAGATATACAAAAACCCTTTCGGAAGTTCTTGACGAATACGATATTCCGGGTATCAGCGGTGTTGATACAAGAATGATTACCCGTATTATCCGCAACGAGGGTAGCCAAAAGGTTATGATTTGCGATGCAGACAAGCCGTATGATGAAGCGTATGCAGAACTTAAAGCGTATGTTATTCCAACCGATATGGTTTCAAGAGTTTCTTGCAAAAAGCGTTGGTATTCTCGTACACCAAAGCATAAATATGATGTTGTTGCAATCGATTGCGGTATCAAACTCAATATTGTCAGAAAACTTAATGAAAAGGGTTGCAATGTAACAGTTGTTCCGTTTGACACTCCTGCAGAGGAAATTCTCAAACTTCGTCCGGACGGATTGTTCCTTTCAAACGGCCCCGGTGACCCTGAATATGTACAACCTGTCATCAACCTTGTAAGAGAACTTCACGGCAAACTTCCAATCTTCGGTATTTGCCTTGGACACCAAATGATTTCTCTTGCACTCGGAGCAAAGACTTTCAAAATGAAATTTGGTCACAGAGGCGGAAATCACCCTGTTGTTAATCTTGAAACAGGCAAGATTGAAATCACATCACAAAACCATTCATACGCTGTTGATGTTGACAGTCTTGAAAACACACCGCTTACATTGACACACAAAAACTTGCTTGACAATACAGCAGAGGGTGTTGAATCAAAGGAAAATAAGTTGTTCTCTGTTCAGTATCACCCTGAATCTGCACCGGGTCCGCAGGACAGTGCATATTTGTTTGATAAATTTATTGATTTAATGGCAAAGGAGGCTGAATAATATGCCAAAGCGTACAGATATACATAAGGTATTGGTAATAGGTTCAGGTCCTATTGTTATTGGACAGGCTGCCGAATTTGACTATTCGGGCACACAGGCTTGCCTTGCACTTCGTGAGGAGGGCTACGAGGTTGTTCTTATTAACTCAAACCCTGCAACAATTATGACCGACACCGATATTGCCGACAAGGTTTATATGGAGCCTCTCAATCTTGAATATGTTGCAAGAATCATCCGTCATGAAAGACCTGATGCAATTCTTCCGTCACTCGGCGGTCAAACAGGTCTTAACCTTGCTGTTCAGCTTGCCAAAAAAGGCGTTCTTCAGGAATGTGATGTAGAAATTCTCGGTACAAGCTTTGAAGCAATTGAAAGAGCCGAGGACAGAGAATTGTTCAAGGACTTGTGCGAAAGCCTCGGAGAGCCTGTTCTTCCGTCAGAAATTGCAAACACTCTTGAGGAGGGCTTGCAGGCAGCTCGTGATATCGGATATCCTGTTGTTCTTCGTCCTGCTTTCACCCTTGGCGGTACAGGCGGCGGCTTTGCCGATGATGAGGAAGAATGTGAGCTTATGCTTAAAAATGCACTTGCACTTTCTCCTGTTCATCAAGTTCTTGTTGAGAAATCAATCAAGGGCTACAAGGAAATTGAGTATGAAGTAATGCGTGATGCAAACGACACCGCTATCACAATTTGTAATATGGAAAACATTGACCCTGTCGGTATTCACACAGGCGACAGCGTTGTTGTTGCTCCGTCACAAACACTCACAAACAAAGAGTATCATATGCTTCGTGACAGTGCCCTCAAGATTATCAGAGAACTCAAAATTGAGGGTGGTTGCAATGTTCAGTTTGCACTTGACCCGCTTTCATTCCAGTATTACTTGATTGAAGTTAACCCAAGAGTTTCTCGTTCTTCGGCACTTGCATCAAAGGCTTCGGGTTATCCTATCGCAAGAGTTTCTGCAAAAATTTCGGTTGGTATGCACCTTGACGAAATTCAAATCGCAAACACTCCTGCATCTTTTGAGCCGACTCTCGACTATGTTGTAACAAAGATTGCTCGCTTCCCGTTTGATAAATTTGCCGATGCAAATAATTCGCTCAACACTCAAATGAAGGCAACCGGTGAAGTAATGGCCATCGGCAGAACAATGGAGGAATCACTCCTCAAGGCTATTCGTTCTCTCGAAACCGGTGTTTGCCACCTTTACGACAAGAAGTTTGATACATATTCAGCTGACGAACTTTTGGAATATATCAAAATCGGAACAGATGACAGATTGTTTGCAATCGCTCAACTTATCCGTCTTGGCGTTGACTTAAATATGATTTATAACGACACCAAAATTGATATGTTCTTCCTTGATAAGTTCAAGAACATTACCGATTTTGAACAGACCCTTAAAACTAATGTCGGAGATATTGAAACGCTTAAAGATGCAAAGAAGATGGGCGTTTCCGATAAATACATCGGTTCTGTTTGGAATATGACAGAAGCAGAAATCTTTAATCTTCGCAAAGAAAACAAGATTTTCCCTGTGTACAAAATGATTGATACCTGTGCTTCGGAGTTTGACAGTTATGTTCCGTATTTCTACTCAACATATGAGCAGGAAAATGAGTCAATTGTCAGCGACAAAAAGAAGATTATCGTTCTCGGTTCAGGTCCTATCCGTATCGGTCAGGGCGTAGAATTTGACTACTCAACCGTTCACGCAATCTGGTCAATCAAAGATGCAGGCTATGAAGCTATCATTATCAATAACAACCCTGAAACTGTTTCAACCGATTACACAACATCAGATAAACTCTATTTTGAGCCTCTCACAGTTGAGGATGTTATGAATGTTATCGAACTTGAAAAGCCACTTGGAATTGTTGTATCTCTCGGCGGACAGACAGCAATTAACCTTGCTCCGCCGCTTGACGCTCTCGGTGTTCCGATTATCGGCACAGATGTTGAAGCAATCGACAGAGCAGAAAACAGAGATTCATTGACCAATGTGCTTGCC
>CABQCC010000129.1 GCA_902462495.1 uncultured Eubacterium sp.
TAAAATATCACATTTTCAACTGATTTGTATTGGTATATATTATTGTATATTTACAAATGTATGATAAATTTAAAATATCATATTTTTAATATAATTTCAATGTTTAATGGCTTTTGCAAAGAACAATCAAAATTTCAGGTTCAAGTCTGTTATGAAATAAATAAAGAGCCATACACCTGTTAGGTGTATAACTCTCTTTTGGTGCAGAAGATGGGACTTTCGTCAGAGCATACTGCGTGATTAAAAATCATTGCAAGCAATAATTTAACAATCACTTCGTATGCTCTTCCTCTTAGTAAAATCACATCAGCGTAATTTTACTATAGATTGTCGGTGTGGGTTCAAGTCCTATAATAAAAGAGAGCAACAGCCTAAAGGCTATTACTCTCTTTTGGTGCAGAAGATGGGACTTTCGTCAGAGCATACTGCGTGATTAAAAATCATTGCAAGCAATGATTTAACAATCACTTCGTATGTTCTTCCTCTTAGCAAAATTACATCAGCGTAATTTTGCTATAAATTGTCGGTGTGGGTTCAAGTCCATTATGAAATAAATAAAGAGCCATACATCTGTTAGGTGTATAACTCTTTATTGGTGCAGAAGATGGGACTTGAACCCACATGAATTTGCATTCACTAGAACCTGAATCTAGCGCGTCTGCCATTCCGCCACTCCTGCGTATACAACCCTGCTGTGCAGGGTTTTTATTTTTCTAAAATATCATTCTTTTCAAGCTCGGCAATGAACTTGTCAATTTCAGCCATTGCATCAGCCGTGCTTATATCATACTCTTTTATAACTTCATTTGCAATACTTTCTTTGTCGGTATCTTTTTCAAGGCATTTCCAAATAAAATGACCCGTGTCATTCAATGTAATCATTCCATTGAAATCTTTGGTGTGTTCACCGACTGTGATAGCAACAATTTTGTCGCCGATTTTTCTTGTTATAAATCCGTCTTTGATTTTCATATTTCCACCTTAAAGCTTAACTTCTTGCGGCATACCGCCGTTTTCTCTGCTCTCGTCTGCAAGATAAACGCTGAGGTGACCTGCAACGCTGTCAAAAATCGATGTGCAGGCAAGGCTTGGCTTTTCGCCTCTGATGAATTTTACAAAATCGGCTGCAAGTCGTTCGTCACCGCCACCGTGACCGCCGTATGCACCGACCATATCACCGCTTACCTTGAGGTCAACTTCCTCAACATCACATTCTTCGTTGTGTGCGTCAGGTGATGGATTAATCTTTAATACCGTGAATTTGCTTTCTTCAAAGTTACCGAAAATCTCACCCTTTGTGCCGATGATGTGAATATTTCTTCTCGGCTCTGCTGAACCTCCGACCATATTGTGCGTGCCCGTTGCACCGCTTGCAAAGTTTACAAGCACGGATTGATGGTCAACAACATTGTTGTCGCATTTGTATATGCATCTTGCATACGGATTGTCCGATTTCATCAAAGCAATCTTATCCTCGATAGTAGGATTTTCCTTGCCCTCAAGAGCATCCCAAACATAAAACGCCCATCTGTCAGGGTGGTCGATGTACAGACGCTTTGTTGAATAAACGCAAGTGTCAACCAAAGGGCAGTCTTTCATACAGATTGTGCCTGCACCTTTTGGAGCGTTTTCAGGCTTGAATTGAAACTTTCCGCCAAATGAACAAATCTGAGTCGGCTTCGTGTCTGCCATCATCCACATCATAATGTCGAGGTCGTGGCAACATTTTGCAAGAAGCATCGTTGTGTGGCACTTGTCCTTATTTGCCCATTTGCCTCTTACATATGAGGTTGAAAGATGGTGATACGAAACATGTTCCGTTGTTTGAATATTAATAATATCGCCGATTTCGCCGTTGACTATTCTCTCCTTGATTCCGTAATAAAACGGAGTATATCTGAGAACATGGCAAATCATAACCTTTGAATTGTTCTTCTTTGCACAGTCAACAATTTGACGCATTTCGTCCTCGTTTGGCGCAAACGGCTTTTCAAGGAGCATATCATATCCTGCATTGAGAAGCGGAACAGCGGTTTCGAGGTGCTGTTCGTCCATTGTGCCGTTGATGACCGTGTCTGCGAGTTTGCCGTGCTTTGCGAGTTCCTCGGCATTTTCAAAGCACATATCCTCTGAAAATCCAAACTCGTCCATGGCTTTTTTTCGTCTTATCGGGTTAGGGTCGGCAACGCCCACGATTTTGAGCAGTTCCGGGTTGGTTTTTGCGAGCTTGCTGTAAACAAACGCTCTGTGTCCTGCGCCTACGATAATTGCTGTAACAGGTTTCTGTTCCATATTAACACCTTCTCCGATAAATATCGATTTTGATTATACCACTATTTATACATTTATTTCAATAATTTTTTTGTCTTTTTATTATATTTTTTCGATTGACATAAATAACTTTCATTTATATAATATGTATATATTTATATGAACTTTTTTGGAGGAAAAATGAAACAACTGCTACCATTTTTGAAAAATTATAAAATACAGTCATTTTTAGCTCCGCTTTTTAAAATGCTTGAAGCTATTTTTGAACTCATCGTGCCTCTTGTTGTTGCATCAATCATCAACGACGGTATCCGTGAGGGCAATTTAAAATTGGTTGTGTCCAAGGCACTTTTGCTTGTGGCTCTTGCTGTTGTGGGTATGGTTGCGGCTATTACCGCACAGTTTTTTGCGGCAAAGGCGGCTACGGGTTTTGCAACGGAAGTCAGACATTCTCTGTTTAAAAAAATACAGTCATTTTCATTTAATGAGATTGACAGCCTCGGCACATCAACTCTCATCACTCGAATGACAAATGATGTCAATCAGGCGCAAAGCACGGTCAATATGGTGCTTCGCTTGTTCTTGCGTTCACCGTTCATCGTTGCCGGTGCGTTCGTTATGGCTATGACGATTGATGCAAAAATCAGCCTTATTTTCTTGCTTGTTATTGCACTTCTCAGCATTGTTGTTGCGGTTATTATGAAGTGCACCGTGCCTATGTACAAAAATGTGCAAAACACACTTGACTCCGTAACTCTTATGACAAGGGAAAATCTCACGGGCGCAAGAGTTATCCGTGCATTCACAGAGGAAGATGACGAATACAATAAGTTTAAGGAAAGAAACAATCTCCTTGCTCATTTCCAAAGGAGCGTTGGCAGAATTTCCGCCTTGATGAACCCGATTACCTATATAATTATCAATCTTGGCATTGTGCTTCTTATTTACAGCGGTGCATTAAAGGTTGAGTCGGGAACTCTCAATCAAGGTCAGGTCGTTGCTCTTTATAACTATATGAGCCAAATTCTTGTTGAACTTGTCAAGTTTGCTTCTCTTATAGTCACAATCACAAAGGGCTTTGCTTCAGGCGGCAGAATTGCAAGTGTGCTCAATGTTGAAAACACCCTTGAACATACTGACGATACAAAATGCTACGACAATCACGCTGTTTGTTTTGACGATGTATCGCTCACATACAACGGTGCAGGCGAAGAGAGTCTTACAGACATAAGCTTCTTTGCCGATAAAGGTCAAACAATCGGAATTATCGGCTCAACGGGTAGCGGTAAATCAAGCCTTGTAAGCCTTATTCCGCATTATTACGATGCAACAAAGGGCAGAGTGACCGTCAATGGTAGGGATGTCAAATCGGTTGATAAGGACGAACTCCGTTCAAATATCGGCTTTGTTATGCAAAAGGCTGTGCTTTTTGCAGGCACGGTTCGTGACAATATCAAATGGGGCAAAAAGGATGCCACGGATGAGGAAATCAACGAGGCACTTCGCATTGCTCAGGTTTATGACAATGTATATGAAAAAGACGGATTAGATACGGTTATCGAACAAAACGGTGCAAACCTTTCAGGCGGTCAAAAACAGAGATTGTCTATCGCAAGAGCCATCGTGTCAAAGCCTGAAATTATAGTGCTTGATGTATCAAATCGGGTACGGTTTTGGATTTAGCGTGCGGAACAGGCTCAATGAGTAT
>CABQCC010000130.1 GCA_902462495.1 uncultured Eubacterium sp.
GATTTTTATTGTTCACCGCTTGGCCGTATTTTGCAAGCTGAAGATTTGTACCGTGGAGGGTGTCCATCAAAAATTCGTAGAACTCCCAACCGACTGCGATTGACAGTGCAAATGTTATGCTGAACAATGCGGCAAGCGTTGCGGCACATTGACCTTTTTTGCGCTGGATTATTACGGCAAAGTCATAGCCAAACACAGCGCAAACAACACCGCTCAAAATGTGCATAAAATTGTCGAACCAAATGATTTTGTCAAACAGTTTAAAATACGAGCCGAACAAAATGCCGACAAAAATAATCAAATTCAACATAGTTTGGGACAGTGGCGGAACTTCAATGATAAAACTTGTGTGACCGAAAATTTGGAACATATCCCAAAGATGTGAAAAAATGAAACAAAAAATGCTTTCAAATCCCATTACCACATCGCCTGTAACAAAGCTGTATGTTGCACATATAATCATTGTTATTCTGACTATAATCCAAAATATCAGCTGTCCCTTTGGTATTTCGTTTATAGGGTCTTTTCTCAATTTATATTTCATATTTAACCTCTGTGCAGTGATATATAATATATTATGTATAAATCAAAGGATTTATTTGCCCCTTGGTTTTTTAACAAATAATTATGAATATTATATAACATTGATTTGCATAGTTCAATGAAAAAATATTAATAATTGTATAAATTTATTATGACTTATTATGACTTATAAAAAGTAAAAATACGATAGGGGAGAGCCTCTATCGTATTTGTGTAATATAGTTTATTTTGCAAGCATTGGAGTTGAAAGGTATCTGTCGCCTGAATCGGGAAGAATAACCACAATGTTTTTGCCTTTGTTTTCAGGACGCTTTGCAACTTGTGTTGCTGCCCAAAGTGCCGCACCCGAGCTGATTCCGACCAATGCACCCTCGAGTGATGGGAACTTTGCACCGAATTCAAACGCCGCTTCGTTTGGTACGGTGATTACTTCGTCATAGATTTTTGTATCAAGAGTGTCGGGAACAAAACCTGCGCCGATGCCTTGAATTTTGTGAGCACCGCCTTTGCCTGTTGTGAGAACAGGTGATGTTTCAGGCTCAAGAGCAATAACCTGAACGTTCGGATTTTTCTCTTTGAGGTATTTGCCTGTGCCCGATACAGTTCCGCCTGTGCCGACACCTGCAATGAAAATGTCTACTTTGCCGTCAAGGTCATTCCAAATTTCAGGACCTGTGGTTTCGTAGTGAGCCTTTGGGTTAACAGGGTTTACGAATTGACCTGCAACGATTGAATTCGGAGTTTCTTTTTGCAATTCTTCTGCTTTTGCAATTGCGCCTTTCATACCGAGGGAAGCGTCTGTGAGCACAAGTTCCGCACCGTAGGCTTTCATCAAATTTCTTCTTTCAACGCTCATTGATTCAGGCATTGTGATGATTACCTTAAAGCCTTTTGCTGCAGCGTATGATGCAATGCCGATGCCTGTGTTGCCAGATGTCGGCTCAATGATTGTTGCACCTTCCTTTAGTTTGCCTGTTGCAACCGCATCGTCAATGATTGCCTTTGCAACTCTGTCTTTTACAGAACCTGCCGGATTGAAGTATTCGAGCTTTGCGTAAACATTTGCTTCAAGACCGTATGCCTTTTCAAAATTGTTGATTTTTACGAGTGGGGTGTTGCCGATTGTTTCGGCTACTGACTGATAGAGTGCCATATCTGTGTCCTTCTTTCATTTTGTTGGGATTGTCGCCCGGGTGAAAGCCGTTTGCCAAATCTCGTTTTGTTTTTGTTGTGAGCTCATAATATCACACAATGCCTACTATGTCAATAGGCTTTCAGGAATTACTTTAATTTTTTTTGAATTTGCAACGCTTTCGGCTATATATAATGTATATATACAAGGTATTATGCGTGAATTTTGGTAAATAATAAATTAGATTTTGCATAGAAAGCAAGAGTAAATGAGAGAAAACAAGAGCAACAACAAATTATTTTAATTTAGGTGTTGACTATTTTTTTGCTTTGTGGTAAGATATGCAGGCAATCAAAAAGATTAGAAAAAATTTGGAGGATATAGATTATGTCAACATTTATGCCAAAAGCTGACGAAATCGAACGTGCATGGTATGTTATTGATGCTGCTGATAAGCCACTTGGTCGTGTAGCTGCTGAAGCTGCTACTCTCCTCAGAGGCAAGCACAAGCCAATTTTTATGCCAAATGTAGACTGCGGTGATTTCGTAATCATTATCAACACAGACAAGGCTGTTCTTACAGGCGACAAACTCAACAAGAAGCATTATTATCATCACTCAGGTTACATCGGAAACCTCAAGGATGTTAAGTACGGCACTCTTATGAAGGAAAAGAGCGATTTTGCTATGGAGCTCGCTGTTAAGGGTATGATCCCTGACACAACTCTCGGCAGAAAGCAACTCACAAGATGCAGAATTTACAAGAACGCAGACCACAAGCATGAGGCTCAGAAGCCTGTTGCTTACGAATTATAAGGGAGGTATATAGATTATGTACGAATCAAATCCTTATTTCTATGGAACAGGCAGACGCAAGGAGTCTGTTGCTCGTGTACGTGTATATGCAGGTACAGGTAAAATCACAATCAACGATAGAGATATTGACGATTACTTTGGTCTTGACACACTCAAGCTTATCGTTCGTCAGCCTCTCGCTCTTACAGAAACAACTGAGAAGTTCGACATCGTTTGCCGTGTAAACGGTGGTGGTGTTTCAGGTCAGGCAGGCGCAATCCGTCACGGCCTTTCAAGAGCTCTTCTTCAGTATGATGAGTCACTTCGTCCGGCTCTCAAGAAGGCAGGCTTCCTCACTCGTGACCCTCGTATGAAGGAAAGAAAGAAGCCGGGTCTCAAGGCTGCTCGTCGTGCACCACAGTTCTCAAAGAGATAATCAGTGCAAATTATTACAACAGCACTTCCGTTTTGGAAGTGTTGTTTTTCTTTTGTATGAATTACTCATCTCTTTGTTCCTGTGGGTTCTCGCAACGCAGTTGCTGCGGCGGAGCTAAAAACAGTCCACCGGACTGTTTTCTAAACGCTCCTACAGTTCTCCAAGAGATAATTATTTCTCAATTTCAAGGCATTCCTTTTGGAGTGCCTTTTTCTTTTGCACGACGAGCAGCACTATATCATCTTGAGCGGTTTGCGAAGCAGAGCGAAAGGATAATATAATCCACGGACTGTTGCGAAGCAACGAAGTCCGTCGTGAACCACAGTTCAGCAAGAGATAATCGGTACAAAATTATCAATCAACGCTTCCTGTTCGGGAGCGTTGTTTTTCTTTTGCTTTAAGTGAATATTTTGTGTTTTTGTGAATTTTACATCATAAAAAATTAATTTACTGTTATAAAATTGTTGTAAATAGACATATGATGTGATAAAATATTTAATTGGAGGTGAAGATGGTGAATAAATATGGGCGTGACGGACATCGCAGCAGGATAAGAGAAGCGTATCTTGCCAACGGCGTTGACAATATGGACGATGTTCACATCGTTGAGCTTTTTCTGTCGTTGATTATTCCGAGAAAAGATGTCAAGCCTATTGCGTATTCGCTTTTTAACCGATTTGGCAGTATCCGAAAAATATTTTCAGCCGATTATGAGGAGCTTATTGAAGTTGACGGTGTCGGTAAAAGCACCGCTGTCAGCATATTGATGTATAATGACCTTATGAAAAGAGTCAGCACATCGCCTTCTATCAATCTTCACGACAAGGATAAGCGTCTTGATTTTGCAAAAAATCATAATTCCGATGGTGAAAAGTATATGGTCGTTTTTGTCAGCGGTGACGGCGACTTTATGGGAAGCATCAGCTTTTCTTGCCTTGACGATAAGGCAAGGAGCAGAGTTATTGAGAGCATTGTCAATTACAATTCCTTTGC
>CABQCC010000131.1 GCA_902462495.1 uncultured Eubacterium sp.
TAAGAAGCTTTTTAATCATTCTTTCTGTTGTGAAGCGCTCTTTTTCGTTCACAACAATTTCAAGAGCCTTGATTTTTGTTTGAAGCTTTTTGCGTTCTTTTTTCTTCGTTGCGGTTTCAAGAGCCTTGATACATTCATCATATTCCTTTACAGAATCGGAATAAATCTGCTTTGCCTCGTCAAGTTGACCGTCAGAAAGCGAATCGGTTGCATAGTCCTCAAGAGCCGCACGGATTTTGAGCACCTTGATGTGAGATTCGTGTTCTTCTTCGGTCAAAGTGTACATTGTGACAAAAGGAATGAGAGCAAGGACAAAGCCCACAATAGCAAGCAAAATCATACCCTTAGAAATAGGCTCTCTGAACGAAGCCTTGTACAAATCGTCATAGTTGTCAACAAGTCCAAAATGGTTCTGCATAACGATTGTTTGAGTGAAATATGTAATGCCCATACTTACAAAAACACCGATTGTGCCTACGAACTGACCCATAAGACCCTCAAGTCTGTCACCTGTCTTATATTGCTGATAATCGAGCACATCGGCACTCATTGCACCGTCTGTGATGAGAGTGAAGGTGCAGAAGAAATTTCTGAGCCACACAAACACAAAGAGCACCCAAATTTGTTCGATGAACAAGTACATACCGACAAGGGTAAAAATATTCGTAACGATGTACAAGATGAACATATTTCGCTTGCCGATTTTGCGAATCAAAAACGGTGAAATAAGCATTGCCGGAGTAGCGGCAGCGCCCAAAATCGTTACAAGAGTACCGTTCAAAAGTCCTTGCTTTTCGGTGGTTAGATTAAGCACATCTTTAATACCGTAGTAGAAATACCAAGTGGTGATATTGCCGACACCTGCCTGCAAAAGAATACACCAAGATGTGAGCGAGCGTGCCCACTGATACTTGTTTGCAATGCCGGCACCGATACCCTTAAAGAACGGCACTTTCGGTGTATAGTCCTTTGAAACGATAATTCTTTCCTTTGTGCCAAAATAGCTGAAAAGACCGATAAGAGCACCGCCGATACCGAGAGCAGGCATAATAACACGGTATGCACCTATGTGTTCAAGACCGCCTGTATAGCCTGCAATAAACGGTACAAAGAAGTTCATAATTGACGGTGCAAGCGAATAGATAAATGTTGAAACTGTGATTACATCCGCACGCTCGGTTGAATTAGGACTCATTACCTGAACAAGAGTTGTATACGCTTGTTCATAAAACGGATAGCACAGTTGAAGAAGCATATACGATATAAACAATGCCCACAGCTTTTGATTATACGACATTGTTTCGAACGGAAGAAAGGCAAAAACAGTCAGCATCAAGCCTGACGGTATACCTGCATAAAGCAGATACGGTCGGAATTTTCCCTTACTGCTCCGAGTATTGTCAATAATCAAACCTCGGATAGGGCCTAAAAACAAACCGATAATCGTTGCAACCATATTGAGTTTTACAAGGTCACCGTTTTTAAGTCCGAGAGCCGAACCCGCAAGCAAACTCGTTGCAGACAGCGAGATATACCAAACCGTGTAAATCACGAATTTTACACCGATACCGCCAATGCTGTATGCAAGTATTTCCTTATACGGAATATATCGCCCCTCGGGCGGCTTGCTCCAATGTTCTTTTACAGACGAAACAGTCTGTTTAATCTTTTCTCCTGATATTTTCATTGTTACCCCTTTTGTGAAACTTTCATATATTTTTGCAATTCAAAGCATAAGTTTCTGTCAAATTATAACATAGCAGAGCAACAATATCAACATAATATTAACAAATATCTGTGGAAAAAGTATAGCCTTGTTTTTTCACATCATCAATAACCTTGCCGAGAATATTGGCATTGGTTTTGCTGACTGCGTGGAGAAGAAATATTGCACCGGGGTGGGTGCTTTCGCAAATATGGGTGAAAGCCTGATTTTCTTCTGTTTGATTTTCGGGGTCCCAATCGGCATAGGCAAAGCTCCAAAAGACAGATTTATACCCCAAATCTTTTACGATTTGTAAAGAGCGTTCCGAAAACTCACCTTTTGGAAATCTGAAATAACTCATTGTATAACCAAACTTATCTTTGACATACTTGTGAAGATAGCTCACTTCCTCCTTGGCAACATCGTCGCTCACCTCATCCATAGTATAATGACGGTAAGAGTGGTTGCCGACAATATGCCCCTCGTCTATCATTCGCTTCACAAGGTCGGGATTTTGGGATGCAAAATCATAGGTCACAAAGAAAATTGCCTTAATTCCCTTTTCTTTTAAAGTATCTAAAATCTGCGGAGTATAACCGTTTTCGTAGCCCTCATCAAAGGTTAGGCATATCTTTTTTCCATCGTTCAGCAACCACTGTGCATCCATATTTGAAAAGCGTTTTTGAAGCAAAAGCGGGTCATTTGGTTGCTTATGTTCAACAATATTTCCCGGACCCCAAACAATTTTTTCGGTGCTCAGAGAATCAAGTCCTGCAACAGCCTTTGCGGTTGGTGCAGTTGTTTCGACAGCCTTGGTTGTGGTTTCTGCTTTTTTACTTGCAGTAATATTTTCGTTACTGTTTGTATTCCCTTTTGAACATCCAAAAAGCATACAAACGCACAAAACGGGCAACAATATCCTTTGAAATTTCATAATAAAAACCTCCTACATCTATTGTTGACGCAGGAGGTTAAAATACCATTGTAAAATTTTGAATTACTTGTCGGATTTTTCAAGGCTTTTCATTTTGAGATAAGCGTTGATGAAGCCGTCAAGGTCACCGTCCATAACAGCATTGATGTTGCCCATTTCAAAGCCTGTTCTGTGGTCCTTTACCATTGTGTACGGCATAAAAACGTAGGAACGAATCTGACTGCCCCAAGCGATTTCCTTTTGGTCACCCTTGATGTCGTCAATCTTTTCAAGATTTTCTCTTTCCTTGATTTCAACAAGTTTTGACTTGAGCATAAGCATTGCCATTTCACGGTTTTGGTGCTGTGAACGCTCAACCTGGCACGAAACAACGATGCCTGTCGGAATATGAGTAAGACGAACGGCGGAAGAAGTCTTGTTTACCTTTTGTCCGCCTGCGCCCGATGCACGATAAACATCCATCTTAATATCCTCTTCACGGATTTCAACATTGACATCATTGTCAATCTCCGGCATAACTTCAAGAGAAGCAAACGAAGTGTGACGGCGACCCGATGAGTCAAACGGTGACACACGAACAAGGCGGTGAATACCCATTTCGCCGTGGAGATAACCGTAAGCATTTTCACCCTCTACACGGATTGTTGCGCTCTTGATGCCTGCAACATCACCCTCAAGATAGTCGAGAGTTGACACCTTGTAGCCGTTTCTTTCGCCCCAACGGTTGTACATACGGAAAAGCATCTCTGCCCAGTCCTGAGCCTCTGTTCCGCCTGCACCTGCGTGGAAAGTGAGAATAGCGTTGTTGTCGTCAAACTCGCCCGAAAGAAGGGTTGAGAGAGTGAGCTTTTCAATTCTGCTTTCAATATCGTCAACAGACTTTGTGCAATCCTCAACCAAAGAAGCGTCTTCTTCCTCGTTTGCAAGTTCAATCATAACCTGCGCATCGTCAAAATCATTTTTGAGATTTTCGTATGATGCAACCTTTGCTTTGAGTGAGCCGATTTTTTGCATAACTTTTTGGCTGTTTTCCATATCATCCCAAAAATCAGGAGCAGCACTCTGCTTTTCGAGTTCTTCAATTTGAAGCTTAACATTGTCTATATCAAGTGCTTCTTTTAAATTGTTTATTGGTTCTTCAGACTGCATAAGTCTTTGATTCAATTCTTCAAATTCTATCATTATTCTTCTCCGAAAAAGTATTTAATATGTTAATTAATTATTTTATGCTATAATATTATATAGTATA
>CABQCC010000132.1 GCA_902462495.1 uncultured Eubacterium sp.
AAGGCTTGCCTCTTGCCTACTGACGCCTGATGAGAAAAAGGCTTTGATTGCAGAAAATCCGGCATACGGTCGAGTTATCTGCCGTTGCGAAACTGTAACAGAGGGCGAAATTTTGGACGCTATTCATTCACCGATTACACCGATTTCGGTTGACGGTGTTAAGCGACGCACAGGCACAGGAATGGGACGCTGTCAAGGCGGTTTCTGCGGACCTCGTGTATTGGATTTGCTTGCTCGTGAGCTTGATGTTTCACCACTCGAAATTTTGCAAGATAAGGACGGCAGCGAAATTCTCACTGCCCGCACAAAAGAGGAGGTGCGTGCATAATGTATGATTTGATAGTTATCGGCGGCGGCCCTGCGGGTTTGGCAGCGGCTTATGCAGCTTGGAATAAAGGCTTGAAAAACATCGCTATTTTGGAGCGTGACAAGGAACTTGGCGGTATTCTTAATCAGTGCATACACAACGGCTTCGGTTTGCATTACTTCAAGGAGCAGTTGACAGGTCCCGAATACGCATCTCGTTTTGCAGAAATGGTTGCAGACACAGGCGTTGAAGTTTTCTTGGACACAATGGTGCTTCAGGTAACTCCTAAAAAGCAGGTTCACGCCGTAAGCAAAAAAGATGGCTACTGTGTATTGGAAGCAAAGAGCATCGTGCTTGCAATGGGATGCAGAGAGCGTACCCGTGGCGCAATCTCTATTCCGGGCACTCGTCCTGCGGGTGTTCTCACAGCAGGTGCCGCTCAAAGATATGTTAACATTGAGGGCTATATGGTCGGCAAAAAGGTTGTTATCCTCGGTTCGGGCGACATCGGATTGATTATGGCTCGCCGTATGACTCTTGAGGGTGCAAAGGTTCTCGCTTGCGTTGAAGTTATGCCTTATTCGGGCGGTTTGCAGCGTAATATCGTTCAATGCCTTGAGGACTTCAACATTCCGCTTTACCTTTCACACACAATCACCGATATTCGTGGCAAATCAAGAGTTGAGCAGGTTGTTGTTTCCGAAGTTGACGAGCAGCGCCGTCCTATTCCGGGCACAGAAATGACCTTTGATTGCGACACGGTTTTGTTGTCGGTCGGTCTTATCCCTGAAAACGAACTTACTCGTGATGCGGGAATTGAAATGGATTTCCGCACCAACGGTGCATTGGTATACGAAAACAGAGAGACATCAGCTCCTGGCATTTTTGCTTGTGGCAACGCACTCCATGTGCACGACCTTGTTGACTTTGTAACAGCAGAGAGTATGGCTGCCGGTGAAGCTGCTGCTGATTATGTTCAAAACGGCGAACTCGACCGTGAAAAAACAATCAAGGTTGAAACAAATGCAAACATCGGCTACACAGTTCCTCAGAGATTCAGAGCAGACAGCGACGGAGTTGAATTCTACTTCCGTGTTCGCCGTGTGTTCAAGGAAAGCAAAATCCAAGTAATGTGCGGCGACAATGTGATTGCCTCATTCAAGAGAGAGCATATGGCTCCGGGCGAAATGGAAAACATCAAAATTCCAAAGGCATTGTTGGACAAAATTGACGGCGACAGCATTACAATTTCAGCAGAGGAGGCTCAAGCATGACAGATTTAATTTGCATTATGTGCCCAAAGGGTTGTCATTTGAAGGTTGACGAAAAACACGATTATGCAGTTACAGGCAACAACTGTCCAAAGGGTGCCGAATACGGTCACAACGAATTGAAAAATCCAACAAGAGTTATCACTTCAACAGTTAAATTGGACAGCCAAAACGCTTGCCGTTTGCCTGTCAAGACCGATGGCGAAATTCCGAAATATATGATGGAAGAAGCTATGCACTTGCTCGACAAGGTGGAGGTGAAAGCACCTGTAAAGGTCGGAGATGTTGTAATCAGCAATGTTTTCCGCACAGGAGTTAACTTTGTTGCAACAAAAACAGTTGCAGAATAATCCGACGCATCAATAAAAATAACAACACCGAGATTCGCAAATTGTGAATCTCGGTGTTTTTTACTTTCCTATAAACAAGAAAGAGGCAATTAATATAATCCCGTTAATACTTGCGTATTAGCGGGATTTTTTAATAGTGCAATGGGCAAAACTCAGAAAGCTTAAACCAATTACTTCCTTATGCAATATGCCCCAAATGAGACTTTCTCAAATGTATAATAATTACAGGTGGAGAACTCTGTCCTTGATTTCCTGTGTTCTGCCCTGATTCCAGAACTGAGTGCCAATGTAGCCGCAAGTTCTTCTTGCAACATTCATCTTGTCCTGATCCTCGTTGCCACAATTTGGACATCTCCAAATAAGTTTGCCGTGTTCATCTTCAACAATTTTGATTTCGCCGTCATAACCACAGCACTGGCAGTAGTCGCTCTTTGTGTTGAGTTCGGCATACATAATGTTGTCGTAGATAAACTTCATAACCTGAATAACTGCCGGAATATTATCCTGCATATTAGGAACTTCAACATAAGAAATTGCACCGCCCGGTGAAAGAGCCTGGAATTCACTCTCAAACTTGAGCTTTGTGAATGCGTCAATCTTTTCTGCAACGTGTACATGATAAGAGTTTGTGATATAGTTCTTATCCGTAACGCCCTTGATTATGCCAAATCTCTTTTGGAGGCATTTTGCAAATTTATAGGTTGTTGATTCAAGCGGAGTGCCGTAAATCGAGAAGTCGATATTTGTCTGTTCTTTCCACTCTGCACAAGCATCGTTCATATGACGCATAACCTGCAATGCAAATTCTTTGCCGCCGTTTTCATCGGTGTGTGACTTGCCTGTCATATACTTTGTACATTCATAAAGACCTGCATAGCCGAGAGAAATTGTTGAATATCCGTCATAAAGAAGTCTGTCGATAGGCTCGCCCTTGTCAAGTCGTGCAAGTGCGCCGTGTTGCCACAAAATAGGAGCAGCGTCGGAAAGTGTGCCCTTGAGTCTGTTGTGACGGCACATAAGTGCACGGTAGCAAAGTTCAAGACGCTCGTCAAAAACTTCCCAAAACTTGTTCATATCACCGCCCGATGTGCAAGCAACATCAACAAGGTTGATTGTAACAACACCCTGATTAAATCTGCCGTAATACTTCTTTTTGCCCTCAACATAGTTCTTTGCTCTTGCAATATTGCCAACCCCTGCTTCGGTAAATCTGTCAGGAGTGAGGAACGAACGGCAACCCATAGGAGTGTAAACATCACCCTTGAGGTTGAGCATAACTTTTTCGCTTACATAGTCAGGCACCATACGCTTTGCCGTACACTTTGCGGCAAGCTCTGTAAGATAGTAGTACGGTGTGTTTTCGTTGATATTATCATTTTCCAAAACATAGATAAGCTTAGGGAACGCAGGAGTAATCCAAACGCCTTTTTCATTCTTAACACCCTTAATTCTCTGGCGGAGTGTTTCCTCGATAATAAGTGCAAGGTCTTTCTTTTCCTGCTCGTTCTTTGCTTCGTTAAGATACATAAACACAGTTACAAACGGAGCCTGACCGTTGGTTGTGAGGAGTGTTACAACCTGATACTGAATGGTCTGAACGCCTCTTGAAACCTCGTCACGCAAACGCTTTTCGGTAATCTTAACAATCTTTTCTTCTGTAAGTTCACCGCCGAAATCCTTTGCTTCTTCGATAACCTGTGCACGGATTTTTTCTCTGCTTATCTGCACAAACGGTGCAAGGTGAGCAAGAGAAATTGACTGACCTCCGTACTGTGACGAAGCAACCTGTGCGATAATCTGTGTTGCGATATTGCAAGCTGTTGAGAAGCTGTGCGGTTTTTCAATCATGGTGTCGGAAATAACCGTGCCGTTTTGGAGCATATCCTCCAAGTTGACAAGGTCGCAGTTGTGCATA
>CABQCC010000133.1 GCA_902462495.1 uncultured Eubacterium sp.
TTGAATCAACAACCTTTTCGTTTGCAAGTCCGCTTGAATATGACGAATTAATCTTGTTCCAAGCGGTATCAAAATTCTCTCCGTCGGGCGAATATCCGGTTGAAGCAATCACAACAATATCAGGATATTTTTCGTTGATAATCTTCTTCAACGCATCAAAATTTCGCCAATATGTTTCGCCGTAATTGTCACCGCCGATTTGCAAATATTTAAGGTTAAACGGCTGTTCGCTTCCGTTTGCACTTCGAAGCGAAGCCCAATAACCTGCCGTGCTGTCAGCGTTTGCGTATTCAATCAAGTCCAAAATGTCCTGTGCGTAATTGATGAAATCATCCGTTCCCGGTGTGAGTGCAATGCTGTTGACATACTTGTTGAAATCGTCAACGCTTTTCACTCCGAGAGAATTTATGTACTCCGTTCTCGCCTTGACCTCACTTTTTTTGAATCCGCACTCATTTATGAGGTAAGCCTCCCATTGCTCATCGGTCATATAAGTTTTGTCGAGAGCCTGCGAATAAGCCTCATATTCGCCGTTTGTTTGACAGGCAATGCCTGCACCCACCACAGCAACGGGAACTGCGTTCAAATCCCTTGCAAGCTGAAAATACTCGTGATAGCCAAGCATATTTGAATTGTTTGCAAAATAGCCCTTTGCGCTGTTGTTGTACACGCTGACCGACTGTCTGCGAAACGCCGGCTCGCCGATAGTGTCTTTCCAATTATAACCGTCATTATTTTCGGCTGTGCAATCACCAGGGAATTTGAGAAATGACGGCTTCAAATTTTTGAGAGCCTCAAACATATCCGCACGGAGAGAAGCATATTTCCACTCACCGTCACCAAGACCGAAGCTATCGTCCGGAACAAGGGTGACATAATCGATACAAATCGAGCCTGTGCCGTTGAAGCTGATTCCGAGACCGCCGTTTTCGGTTGCCGTTGACTTAACCTTTACGCTGACCTTTGTCCACGAATTCTTGTTTGTGCTGTTTATATTAAGCTGAACAGGGTCGGCATTGTTTGATTTTGAATTAAGGAACACACCGATTTTGCCCTGAAAATCAACATTGAGAAGATAGCACGAAAAATAATATGTTGTGCCTTTTTTAAAGCTCATACCCGATTTTTCGGCAACCTTTGAGCTGTAATTTCCCTTTTTGTCAAACAGTTTTGTGTAGCCCTTATTGAGCATTTTTCCCGATGATTCAACCGTGATTGTTTCATAGGTCGGGTTGTTTTGATTGATAGGGCTTTGGTTCGACACAACAGGTGAAACACCGTTGAACTCCCACGCATATTCGGGATTGTCCTTGTATTCAAACGAATTGTTGTTGACCATATTTGACGACAATCCGCCGTCAACACCAAACGAAGCGTCATCAATGCTGACGCCGTACAATGTAGGCGAAACCTCTGCACCGATGTCGCCCTTTGAGATATTGAGAGTTGAATTCGCCTTTGCAAAAACAGGACTCGCAAACGCAAAAACGAAAATTATCGATAATAAAACAGAAATTACTTTTTTCATACATTTCCTCGCTAATCACATATATAGTGATTATAGCACAACAATATGTATTTTTAAAGAGAAAACGATTAATTTAACATTTTATACAAACGCCCCCTTCAACTCAAATTACGAAGCACCCACAGATTACGGATTTGAGAAGAAAACTTGTCAAAGTTCCACAATTTTTCCGAATTCCGGTAACTGTTAGGGTCGTTAACCTTAATTTTACCGTCCTCAATTCCCGTCAAAACAATAAAATGTCCTTTTTTGGTAAAATATCCCGGACCCATAACACAGATAATAGGATTGCCAACCTCAAGATTGCGAATAACTCTGTCCTTATCAAGCGGTATTTCCGTTACATCAAGACCGAGTTTTGTTCCGCCCTCGCTGATTAATGTCCACAGCGAGCCGCCGCCTTTTATGCAATAACCGTTGTCAACGGCAAAATCCATCATATACTCGGGCGAATACTTTGTGTCCTGCAGAAGATATGTGGCAACCATAGAAAGACAGGTAGGACCGCAAGCCGTAAGAGCCGCAACATCATCACCGTAAATCTTATAGCCCCAACGCTTATCCCATTGCATAAACAAAGGCACGCTGTCGCAATCCTTGTATTCGCTCATATCAATGCGAAAATGCTTGTCCTTATCGGTCGGATAGCCCAAAACAAAATCTCTCGTTTCCTTATTTCTGTCAAGCAAATCAACAAGATTTTGCGGATATTCGTCAACATCTATTCCGTTTTCTTTGGCGTACTCCTCCACCATTTGCATGCCGGATTGGTTTTTGTATTCCTCATCATAGGTTATGCTTCCGGCATAAGATTCGTTTTTGTCAAAAATTGCACATCCCGTGCACAGCACCGCCGTTATTGTTGCCAACAAAACGGCAATAATCTTTTTAATCCTTGTAATTCTCATAATAAAAACCTCCTTTAAATTACAAGCAAATTGTAATCCAAAAGGAGATTTTTTGTTTTAATATTAACTTTAGAAATTCTTACAATTTTCTTAAGATTGAACTTCAAACGGCAATTCCACCTTGAAAACCGTTGCCTTTGGTGAACTGCTTGCGGTAATTGTGCCGCCGTGACGCTCAACAATCTGTTTTGCAATGGCAAGTCCGAGTCCAGAGCCGCCCGTAGAACTTCTCCTCGCATCATCCGCACGGAAAAATTTTTCAAATATCATTTGCAGTTTTTCATCCGGTATCTCGTCACCTTTATTAATAAAGGTAACAACCGACCTGCCGTTTTGAGTAAACGCGTTTATTACAATTTCGGTGTTTTCATAGCAATAGTTTGAAGCGTTGCGCATCAAGTTATCAAACACTCGCGACAGCTTGTCCGCATCGCCTACGATATTAATTTTTTCATCGGCATTAACCGTACATGTAAGACCCTTAGTGCTCAAAACAGGATAAAACTCATCCGCCATTTGACGAAGCATCATAACAAGGTCAATATGATTTTTCTCAAGGGTAAACGACTGAAGATTAAATCTGGTTATGTCAAAAAATTCATTGATAAGCTGTTCAAGTCTGTATGCCTTATCAAGCGCAATATCCGTATACTTTGCACGGTATTCGACAGACAAATCGGGGCTTTCCTGAAGCAGACTCAAATATCCGATAATCGAAGTGAGCGGCGTTTTCAAATCATGTGCAAGGTAAACCACAAGGTCATTTTTGCGTTGCTCCGCCTCTTGCACCTCAAAGTCCTTGTATTTAAGTTCCTTTTTTATACTCTCCTCAACCGCCTTGTGCTTTTTTGAAATAGACACGGGCAATCTCGGGCTGACATAATCGTCCTCAACTATTCCGTCAAGTGCGTCATATTCTCGGTCAAGCGCTCTTACGCTTGCAACAAAATACAAAAATGTGATAATCCCCACAACCAAAAGATTGATAATCAGTGCCTGCGACTCGTCAATATCAACACTGAATTGCGTAAGCGCAATATTACTGCCGAGCCAAACAGCCGCACTCGACAAAACAACGGCAATCAAATATTTTATTATTGCGGACGAGGAAACACGCTTGTTTTTATTTCTTTTCAATTTTATACCCAACTCCCCAAACTGTTTTTATAAATTTAGGATTTCTCGGCGGCTCGTTCAACTTTTCCCTGATTCGTCTGATATGCACCATAACGGTATTGTTTGAATCAAGATATTTTTCTCCCCACACTTTTTCAAATATATCCTCGGTGGAAACAACCTTGCCTGCGTTTTGGCAAAGAAGCCACAAAATATTAAATTCGGTCGGTGAAAGATTAACCGCACGTTCATACAAAGTGCACTCGTGCGTTTCGTAA
>CABQCC010000134.1 GCA_902462495.1 uncultured Eubacterium sp.
TCTGTTGAAAGTATCGTTAATTCCGCTGCCTCCGATTCTGCCGTAAACTACTTTGAAAATAATATAAACAACGGCGAATCACTTGAATCTTCAGCAGCACTTTATATTGACACTTATTCAAATAAGGATTCAACTACTGTTTGGATTGTTGACAACGAGGGAAATGTCATTATTTCTTCCAACGGTTTTGCTGTTGAAAAACAAGATATGCCCGATTATCAGTCGGCTATGGAAAACGAAAACGGCAGGGCTAAATTTGTTGGAAAATTGTCTAACGGACAAAAAGTTATGGCGGTTTGCAGGGTTATTAAAAGTTCGGACAGCACCAAAGTCGGTGCAATCCGTGTTATGACCGCTGTTGACAATGTTGACCGTCAAATTGCAAGTATGTCAGTTCTTATTGCATTTATTTTTATGATAATACTTGCTATAATCATTCTTTCAAATTTATATTTTATCAGGACAATTATTACTCCGCTTAAAGAAGTAAACCAAGCAACGAAAAAAATTGCCGAGGGAAATCTCGATGTAAGAATTGAGAAAAAATATAATGACGAAATCGGCGACCTTGCAGACAGTATCAACACAATGGCTTCTGAAATTGCAACAGCCGATAAAATGAAAAATGATTTTATTTCAACAATTTCTCACGAATTGAGAACTCCGCTGACTTCAATTAAGGGCTGGGGAGAAACTCTCACACTCGGCAATCAGGACAATGTTGATGAACTCACAAAAAAAGGCTTGCAGGTCATTGTTAAAGAAGCGGGCAGACTTGAGGGTTTTGTTGAGGAACTTCTTGATTTCTCAAGACTTCAAAGCGGCAGAATGACACTTCGACTTGCAAATGTAGATATTTTTGCCGAACTTGAAGAAACGCTGTTTACATTCATTGAGCGTGCCGTACGAGAGGGATATGAAGTTAAGTACAGCATTCCCGAAGTGCCTTGCATTGCAAATGCCGATGCAAACCGACTCAAGCAAGTGTTTATGAATATTCTTGATAATGCACTAAAATATTCTCGTCCCGGAAGCAAAATTCTTGTTAAAGCTGAATTTGAAAAAAGAGATGGCAAGGACTTTGTAAAAATAGCTATTGCCGACCAAGGATGCGGTATTTCGGCAGAGGATTTGCCACATGTTAAGGAAAAGTTCTATAAGGCGAATGTAAGTGTTAAAGGTTCGGGTATCGGACTTGCGGTTACAACCGAAATCGTTAATTTACATAATGGTTTTTTGGATATTGACAGTGTCGAAAATAAGGGAACTTTGGTTACAATCCATCTTCCGTTATTAGAAGCACCAAATCAAAATTAATTTGAAAGGCTACTGTTTAATGAGTAAAAAACAACACATCACTTCTGTTGGCGGTCAAGCTCTCATTGAGGGCGTTATGATGCAAGGACCTAAAGGAATTGCAACCGCTGTCAGAAAAACAGACAATTCAATTCTTGTCGAATACCACGATTTCAAACATTTAAAAGATAAGAATAAATTTTTCGGACTTCCGATTATTCGAGGCATCGTTGCTTTTATAGAATCGATGATTATGGGCTATAAACTTTTGATGTATTCTGCTGAGGCTTCAGGGATGGAAGACCTTGAAGATGTAGAAATGAACAAGTTTGAAAAACGGCTTACCGACAAACTTGGCGACAAGTTTATGGATATAATTATGGGCATTGCAACTGTTTTGGGTTTTGCACTTGCGTTTTTGATTTTCTTTTTCTTGCCTGTATTCATATTCAACAAAATAAATGAAGCAACACATATGGCACTTACTCCGTGGCAGGGAACTATTGAAGGTTGTATGAAAATAGTCATCTTTGTTGTTTATATGCTCTTTGTATCTCAAATGAAAGATATAAAAAGACTTTTCAAATATCACGGTGCCGAACACAAAAGTATTGCTTGCTATGAAGCAGGTGAGGAACTTACAGTAGAAAATGTAAAAAAATGCACTCGCTTCCATCCGAGATGCGGCACATCTTTTATGTTTGTAATGCTTATTTTAAGTATTGTTGTTGTCACACTTCTTTCGCTTTTTGTTCCGGCTGAATTAAAGCAAAATACAATTGCGTGGATGTTTATCAAATTACCGCTTATTCCGCTTATTATGGGTATTGGTTATGAATTTATCAGATATGCGGGCAAGCACGAAAATCTGTTTGTCAGAATAGTATCTGCACCGGGTTTATGGATGCAAAGAATTACTACTAAAGAACCCGATGACGATATAATCGAAGTAGGCATTGCTTCAATAAAAGCGGTTATTACAGACAATATCGAGGATGACGAAATTAAACGATGAATGTTAAAGAAGCATACAGTTACAGCGTAAGTTTTTTGCAGGCAAACGGTGTTGATGAGGCTGATTTTAAGGCACTTACTGTTGTTTGCCATGTTGCAGGAATAAAAAACAGCGAATATCACGCTCATAAAGATGATTTTGTTATCACAAGGCAGCTTGCAGATTGCTTGTGGAAATTGAAGTCGGGCGAGCCTCTACAATATGTCGTTGGCAAATGGGATTTCTATGAGAGTGAATTCTATGTAGGCAAGGGAGTTCTTATTCCAAGACCCGAAACCGAAGAACTTGTTGAACTTGCAGTTAAGCATTTAAAAACCGTTAACGCTCCTGTTGTTGTTGATTTATGTTCGGGTAGCGGATGTATCGGGCTGAGCATTGCAAAAGCTGTTCCGTCATCAAAGGTTTATTGCATTGAAAAAAGCAAAGAAGCATTTGAATATTTGAAAAAGAATTCCGATGGCATAAATAACGCAATTTTGATTAATGACGACATTTTTAATGATATTGATATTGAACAAGCAGATTTGATTATTTCCAATCCGCCGTATATTAAAACTTCTGTTCTTGATTCTTTGCAAGATGAAGTAAAAAAAGAACCGAAAATGGCTCTTGACGGCGGAACTGACGGACTTGATTTTTACAGAATAATCAATGATAAATGGAGTGAAAAGCTTAAACAAAACGGTGTTTTGATGCTTGAAATAGGCGAGGATCAAGGCAAATCCATAATTGATGTTCTTACGGCATTTGACAATGTTGAAGTTATAAAAGATATGTACGGCAACGACAGAATGGTTGTTGCTAAAAGATAAAATAATAAAAGGTGATTAAATGATTTCAATTTTCAGATATATTCAGCAAGGCGAATATTTGCTTGCTGTTATTGCGGTACTTTCAAGATGCTTTGTTGTATTTTGTTGTTTGCCGATTCACGAGCTTGCACACGGTCTTATGGCACACTTGCTCGGTGATGACACCGCAAAACGAGAGGGCAGACTTTCACTCAATCCGTTTGCTCATCTTAACCCTATCGGTACTGTGATGATTTTCCTCTTTGGTATCGGTTATGCAAACCCCGTGCCAATCAATCCGAGAAACTTCAAAAACGAAAAAGGCGGAATGGCTTTGACAGCGTTTGCAGGTCCTCTTGCAAACATTCTTATGGGTTTTGTATCGGTTTGGGGATATTGTATTTTGGCAAAATTTGCAGGCAATTCTGCTTTTGGAAGTGCTGTTGCTTATTTCTTCCTTTACGCAGCTCAAATCAATGTTATGCTTGCGGTGTTTAATTTGTTCCCGATTCCACCGCTTGACGGCTCAAAGATTTTGGCAGCCGTTTTGCCTGACAAAATTTATTACAAATATATGATGTACGAAAGATATATAATGATTGCTCTTATGATTCTTCTTTTCACAGGAGTTTTGGATACTCCAATATCTTTCCTTACAAGTAAATTGAGTTTTCGCCCTCTCCCGAAGCAATGGCGCACTTCACCCTGTAC
>CABQCC010000135.1 GCA_902462495.1 uncultured Eubacterium sp.
AACGATTTTTAATCATTTCAAGACAGTTGAGCCTTGCCTGTGCAAAGTTCGTAATGTGTTTACCAAATCCTGGGATGCAGTAATCTCGTTTGATGTGATGGTTGAATCCGTCGAAATTCTGTCTGTGTTTGAGTATACATACATTTTGGTTGTTGACGAATACTTTGGAGTAATCGCAAAGTGTGTGATAAATCCTGACGCAATGGCAGCAAGAATTGTTATGATAATTATATAAATGAATTTGCCACGCATTTTGTAGAAAATCTTGCCAAGGTCTATTTCTATGTCCTTGTTTTCTGTTGTTTGATCCATTAAGAGTATCCTCCGAATTTTTGTTTAAAGTGTCAATATTTATAATATCATCATTTGGGGTTAATGTCAATTAGTCATTATATATAAATATTTATATATAATATATAAAGAACGCACAAATAAAAAACAGACAACAAAATTTATGCTTCTGTCGTCTGTATTTGGGTTAGTTTTTTAATGTCACGGTAAATGTTGTGCCTTTATCAAGTGTACTTTCAACATTGATTTCGCTGTCGGTTAAATCAACAATTCTCCTGACTAACGAAAGTCCGAGACCGTTGCCTTTTTCCGAATGAGAAGTATCGCCCTGATAGAATTTGTCAAAAATATGCGCCTTTGTTTCTTCGCTCATTCCGCATCCCGTGTCAGCAATCGAAACAGAAATTTTGTCTATATGCTTAGTCAGATTTACGGTTATGGTTCCGTTTGACGGAGTGAATTTTATAGCGTTCGAAAACAAATTCGTCCATACAATTTTCAAAAGTTCTTCGTCAGATTCAATATGAACATTGTCCTCAACATTGAACTCAATGTCAATATTTTTTTCTTCCCACAAACTTTCCATATCAAGCAAACATTGCGAGAGTTGAGAGGAAAGATTGAAATCCTGCTTTTTGGCTGTCGTTTGATTGTTTTCGATTTTATTCAATTTCAAAATGTTTGAAACAAGGTTGGACAGTTGCTGGGTTGAAGCGGATATTTTGCTTGCGTACTCTTTCCGTTCCTCCTCGCTCAAGTCGGGATTTTGCAAAATAGTGGCGTATGATTGAATCACCGCAAGCGGCGTTTTCAACTCGTGCGACACATTAGAAATAAAGTCGTTGCTCAGGCTGTCGACTTTTCCGAGTTGCTCAACCATAATGTTGAAATTTTGTGCAATATTGATGAATTCAAGGCTTCCGAGTAGAAGTTCATCCATATCGATTTTTACCGAATAATCACCCTGAACAACCTTTTCGCTTGCCTTTGCGAATGCCTTTGTCGGCTTTTCGATAATAAGTCTGGTGAACACAAGTTGCCACACGGTATAAAAAATTATGAGTATTATTGAAAAATAAATTAATTCGCTGAAGTTTTCGGTTGTGTCAATGTTGGGAATTTTTCCGTTTGTCGCTTTCAGCAAACTGACTGTGCCGAGCGTTGCAAAGCAAACAAGAAGTGCCATAAACAAAAAGGAGTTTATGACATTTCTGACATGGTATTTGTAGCTTAGTCTTCCACGCTTCAAATCGTGGATACGATGCTGTGAATTACTCGAATTCTTCATTGATAATCACCTTGTATCCCAAACCGTGAACTGTAACAATTTCAAATTCTCTGCATTTTGAAAATTTGTCACGAAGTTTTGTCATATAAACATCAACGGTTCTTGTGCCGGAGGTGGAGTCCGCACCCCAAAATTCATCCATAAGCTGTGTGCGTGAAAAAGTCTTTTTAGGGTAGGAGAGCATTTTGTAAATAATATTGAATTCTCTTGATGTGAGGTTGATTTCCTCACCGTCATAGGTTACGCTTCTTTCATCGGCGTTTATGCTTAATTTGCCGATGTTGATTTTTTTGCTTTCTGCAATTTTTGCACGGCGGAGCAGGGCATTGATTCTCATAACAAGCTCGTCCAAATTTACAGGCTTAACCATATAATCGTCAATTCCCAAGCTGTAGCCCAATTGTTTTGAAGCAATGTCATCCCTTGCGGTCATAAAAAGAATAGGAATGTTTGTTGACAGCTTTCGTATATTCTTTGCAAATTCAAAGCCGTCCTCGCCGGGCATCATAATGTCGGATATTATGATGTCGTGGACATTGTCATACATAGCGCTGTATGCCTGTGTTGTGTTGTAGCAACCCTCTGCGTCAAAACCGTTTTTTCTCAAAAATGTACAGACGGCGTTGTTGAGGTCTACATCGTCTTCTACTACTAAAATTCTGAACATGGCATTATTCCTCTCCTTTTTTCATAGTTTTTGCCGGGATAAGTTCGTGATGTTAAATGTTGTAGTCTATTGCAACCGAAGATTCTCTTACAGCGTGCATATGCTTTTTAACAACATTGCAGTGATATTCGTCGTTTTGGTATTTTTCAAGAGCTTCTGCGTCGTCCAAAACAACCTGAAGAATAATATCGTATGAACGCTCAGAGTGTAAAAAGTCAACGCCTACTTCAATATCTCTGATGAGGTCAACATTGCCCTCCATAGAACGCAAAATCTCTGCAGTCTTGTTACATTCTTCAGGGCTGTTATCTTTTAGCTTAAAGCATACAATGTGCTTAATCATAATATTTTCCTTTCAAATCAAAATACAAAATAGGGCTACCGCACGGCAACCCTATAATTGTAATAGTTATTTTTTACTATTTTGCAACATCTGAGTGTCGGCTTTCACGGATGATATTAACCTTAATTTGACCCGGATATTCCATTTCCTCTTCAATTTTCTTTGCAATTTCGTGTGCAATATATGGCATCTTTTGGTCAGAGATTACATCCGGCTTAACCATAACTCTTACTTCACGGCCTGCCTGAATAGCATATGCCTTTTCAACGCCGTTAAAGCTTGTTGAGATTTCTTCAAGCTGTTGCAAGCGCTTGATGTAGTGCTCGATATTTTCTCGTCTTGCACCCGGTCTTGCAGCAGAAACAGCATCCGCAGCCTGAACAAGACAAGCAACGATTGTCTTACATTCAACATCACCGTGGTGAGCCTGAATTGCGTGAACAACAGCTTCGCTTTCTTTGTACTTTCTTGCGTATTCAACGCCGAGAGCAACGTGGCTGCCTTCCATTTCGTGGTCAAGAGCCTTGCCTATATCGTGGAGAAGACCTGCTCGTCTTGCAAGCTTTTCGTCCGCTCCAAGCTCTGCTGCCATAAGGCCTGCAATGTATGATACCTCAAGCGAGTGCTTGAGAACGCTTTGACCGTATGATGTACGGTATTTAAGTTTACCTAAAAGTTTTACAAGTTCAGGGTGAACAGAACCGCAGTTTGCGCTGATAACGGCTTTTTCGCCCTCTGCTTTGATAGTTTGGTTGATTTCTTTCTTTGACTTTTCGTACATTTCCTCAATTCTTGTAGGATGAATACGACCGTCTTGAATCAATCTTTCAAGTGTCAAACGGGCAATTTCTCGTCTTACAGGGTCAAATGAGCTGACTGTGATAGCCTCAGGGGTATCGTCGATGATAAGCTCAACGCCTGTAATCTTTTCGATAGAGCGGATGTTACGACCCTCTCTGCCGATGATGCGTCCTTTGATTTCGTCTGACGGAAGCGAAACAACCGAAACGGTGGTCTCTGCTGTGTGGTCAGCCGCACAACGCTGAATTGCCGTACCGATGATTTCTCTTGCGATAACATCGCTTTGATCCTTAATCATTTGCTCGTGTTCAAGAATTCTTTTGCTCTTTTCAATATCAAGCTTGTTGCACTTGCGGCTTACATTACAGTCGGCATTATTATTCCGCAG
>CABQCC010000136.1 GCA_902462495.1 uncultured Eubacterium sp.
ATTACATATATAATGTATATATAATATATAAATACTTGAATTAATATAAGTAATTTGATATAATATTAAAACACTTTTATAAGGAGGTTGAGTTATGCCAATCAGAATTGATAATGAATTACCCGCAAAACAGCGACTTGAAATTGAGAATATATTTGTGATGAGCAATATGCGTGCAGACACGCAAGATATTCGACCGCTTAAAATATTGATACTCAACCTGATGCCTACTAAATTGGAAACAGAAACACAGCTGCTTCGACTTTTGAGTAACTCTCCGCTTCAGGTTGATGTGGAATTTTTGCAAGTTGCAACACACGAAGCAAAGAATGTTTCAAAAAGCCATATGGAAAAGTTCTACGAAACATATGATGATGTTAAAGACAGAAAATATGACGGAATGATAATTACAGGTGCTCCTGTTGAGCAAATGGAATTTGAAGAAGTTGACTATTGGAACGAACTTTGCAAGATTATGGAATGGAGCAAAACGAATGTTTACTCTACATTTCATATTTGCTGGGGTGCGCAAGCAGGACTTTACTATCACTACGGTATAAAGAAATATCCGACAAAGAAAAAGATTTTTGGCATCTTCCCACACAAAAGCCTTGATGAAACCCATCCTTTGATGAGAGGGCTTGACGATATCTACTATGTGCCACATTCACGACACACAGAAATAAAAACGCAAGATATTGCACAAGTCAAAGATTTGCAAATTCTTTCTTATAGTGATATGGCAGGTATTCATATTGTTGCAGATATGGATTGCAGAAAGTTCTTTGTTACCGGTCACAGTGAATACGACAGAGATACACTTGCCCGTGAATACTTCCGTGACAAGGAAAAAGGTCTTGATATTGACATTCCATACAATTACTTTCCTAATGACGATTGCAAATTAACTCCTCAAATGGAATGGAAAGGCACGGCGAACATCTTATTTAACAATTGGTTGAACTACTTTGTTTACCAAAAGACGCCTTATGATTTGAATACATTATAAAAAACGCCTCTTGATGACACACTTCAATTCATCAAGAGGTATTTTTTATTCATATAGTTTTGCGATTTGCTGAGCACGCTCTTTAACTGCATCGGCAAGATATTGAGGTTCAAGCACTTTTGCTTTGTTTCCAAATGACATAAGCCACGAAACGAGTCCGTCGGACACGGCAACATCAACCGTTGTTTCAAAATGAGTGCTATCATAAGCAAGAAGCGGAACTTTAGCGCCAAATCTATCCATAATCTGCTCACGAAGCTCAAGGTCACACATAATTCGAACCTTATCGGAAGCACCGCTGAACATATTGAACATCTTGCTTGAATAATCTGCAACATCGAACACTTCCTTATATTCGCAGACTTCATAAAAAGGTCTTACAGGTTCATCAAGAGTTTGCACCTTTCTTATACGGTCAACACGAAGGTTCATAATATTATCGTACTTTTGATTGTTACAAAGCAAATAATAATGGTCATCTTTCCAAATCAGTGCATAAGGAGAAACGGTAAATGTTTTTTCGGTATAGTTCTTTCTATTCTCAACATCTATATTGCGACGCTTATAAAAGAACTTTACCTTACGCTTATCCTTAATAGCGGTGTGGAGTGCATCGATAATATAATAGATTTCCTCATTGTCGCACTTTGTATTCGGGTCGATATAAACCTGTGTTACAATAGAATTAGCTTGATTTTTTGACACTAAAGATTCAAGTTTTTCAACAAGTCCTTGGGTCTTTTTGGGTGTGATAAATCCGGCAGAGGTTACGGCATCGATAAGCAAACGCACCTCCGGAATTTCAAATTTTCTGCTTGCCATAAAAAATCCACCGTTGGTCGGAGATTTGATAGAAACAATGTCATATCCGATTTCTTTTAAAGTTTTTACATCGGCATAGATTGATTTTCTCTCACATTTTATACCGTCATTTGCAAGCATTTCTATCAGCTGACTTGTTGAAAGCGGATGTGCCTCGTCTGAATATTCATCAAGATATTTAAAAATGAGCAAGGTTTTCAGCTTTTTTTCTGCCATAAGAATTCCCCTTTATATACATTATGGCATAATTATATCACATATCGGCAAGCTGTTCAACTATGGTACTAAAAATTGGACAACAATCCCCTGCACCTGAATTTCCGTTTTCCGTCATAATCACAATTGCATATTTGGGTTCATCATACGGATACAATCCTACAAACCAAGTGTTTAATTTTTCAACACCGTTTTCATATTGACCCGTTTGAGCTGTTGCGGTTTTGCCTGCCGAGAATTTGTCGCCATGCATAATGATATGTGCTGTGCCGTCTGTTACAACATATCTCATATATTCAATCAGTTTGTTGCAGGTATTTTGTTTCAGGACTTTTTCCTTTGGAGAATATGCAACATTATTTTTTTCATTTTTATTATTAACATTCGACACAACAAGTTTTGGCTGAGCGAAACGACCGTCATCTGCAACTGTGCAAATAACCGAAGCAATTTGCAATGGAGAAGCGGTGAGTTTGCCTTGACCAAAACCGAAAAGAGACAGTTCCCCTTTTGACATCAAATCACTTTTAGTAGGCAAATTGCCATTTTTTATTTTCCAATCGGCAAATAATTCGGTATAATCGTTGAATCCGAGTTTATCGCAGGTTTCAAGTACTTTTTCACTTCCGAGAACATTTGCAAGATTCACGAAATAACAATTGCAGGAATTTGCAAGTGCTTGTTTTAAATTTTGCGTCATATGAATATGATTGTTTTGGCAAGAATATTCTGTGTCGCCAACCCTAATACTACCTTTACAGTTATAGTTTATTTGCACATTATTTTCAAGTGCGCATATAGCGACAACAATCTTAAACACAGAACCGACTGAATACTGACGAAAAGCCTTGATAATATAACTGTCAAACGGCTTATTTACACAAGCAAGAATCGAGTGGTCTTCGGTATTCATCACAACAACGCTTCCGCTTTTCATCTTTGATGAAGCGTCAATTGCAATCTGTTGAATTTTTTTATCAATAGACAACACATATCCCTCGGGGGAATCATAGTTTTCGTTTTCAACTTTGCCGCTGTCACCATCAAGAAGTCTACCGTTTGCATCAATGCTGAAAATCGCAGTGCTTTTGCCGATTTCTTCACCTGTGTGGTTTAAAAGTCCATTTGACTGCTTTGCAATTACTTGATGAAGATTGTTATCGTCTGAATATTTTTTATAGACCTTAATTGATTTAAGCGTTTGTGACGGAAATTCGTCAAGGAAACGAACAACAGGTTTGCCGTTTTTTAGTTCATTAATGATTTCTTTTTGCTCTGATTTTGAAAAAACTTTTTCAAGCTCACCGATTGAACGAGGGTTAGGGCGAACAACAGCAACATATTTGTGTGCATTGTTTGTTGCAACAATTCCCGAACGATAATAAAGAGTCGGCTGTTTGCAGTCAATCGTAATTGAATATGAGTTTTTACCACCCGACACAACATAGTTTTTGCTGAAAATAATATAGCCTATTCTTCCGCAAATTCCCAAAAACAGCAGACACACAGCAAGAGAAAGCGACATAATTCTCTTATACATAAAAACAACCCCTTTGTACTATTTATGTACAAAAGGGGGATTTTTTATTTACGTTCTACTCTGAAAATTGCATCGGGTAAAATTTCTTTCTCACACTTAAAGGAATATACATCTGTTGCCTTGTTTGCAACATCAACGAACTCCTCGTCTTTTTCATTGTAA
>CABQCC010000137.1 GCA_902462495.1 uncultured Eubacterium sp.
AGGCATATGCCGAGGCAGGCTGTGACAACCGTCTTGTCCGAAATTTCCATATTTTCGTTTTGGACTTTGCTGAGTTCGTTTGCAACGCTTTCAAGTTCTGCCTTTTTGTCTGCTATTAATTTTTCGTTTTCTGCGATTGTTTTATTTTTCGCCTCTATCTGCTCATCAATGGTTGCACCTGTGCCGTCCGCATCGGTGATGTCAGCCGTGAGCCTTTCGATAGTTTCGTTATTATGTTCAAGCGTTGCATTAAGAACGCTGATTTCGCCGTCTTTTCGGAGTGCTTCTTCCTCGTATCCCGAAGCACCGAGTCTGCTTTGTTCAATCGCCAAATTAATTGAAGTAACCTTCTCTGCAACCTCTTCAAGTTCTTTTTCGATAGCGGCAAGGTCGTTTTCGGAAATTTCATACGAAGCCTTGACAGCGTCAATCTTATGCTCCTGCTCTCTCAATTCAACGGTAAATCTGTTGATTTTATTGAGCCAAACGCCGATTTCAAGAGTCTTTTTTTCCTCGCTGTATTCAAGGAACTTCTGTGCCTTTTCACTCTGCTTTTTAAGAGGACCGACACGGCTTTCGAGTTCGCCGAGAATATCAAGAAGTCTGACAAGATTTTCCTGCGCCTGGTCAAGTCTGCGTTCCGCATCTTTTCTCTTATGACGGAAGCGGGAAATGCCTGCCGCTTCTTCGAACAGTTCTCGTCTGTCCTCATTTTTTGCAGAAATGATAGAGTCGATTTTACCCTGACCTACCATCGAATATCCGTCCGAACCGAGACCCGTGTCCATAAACAGCTCGTGAATGTCTTTTCTTCTTACGCTTTCGCCGTCAATCTTATATTCACTTTCGCCCGAACGATAATATCTACGGGTTACGGTGACAATTTCGCCGTGTTCTTTGAGTGTTCCGTCCGAATTATCAAGAGTGAGCATAACCTGTGCAAAACCGAGAGCCTTACGCTTTGATGTTCCGCCAAAAATGACATCTTCCATTTTTGAACCACGAAGCGACTTTGTGCTCGTTTCGCCGAGAACCCATCTCACCGCATCGGAAATATTACTTTTGCCCGAGCCGTTAGGTCCGACAACAGCGGTGATACCCTTGCCGAAATTTAATTCTGTTTTGTCAGGGAAGGATTTGAATCCCTGCATTTCAAGTGATCGTAGTAACATATCTTTTACCGTCTTATAATCTTTAAATCGTCCTTTGCAACCTTTTCGGTCACAGTAACTTTTATGTTATATCCCTCTTCCATAAGGAAGTATATATTGCGTTTTTGCTGACCCTTTAGTTGAGATACCGAGCGTGGATTGACCATAATCTCATAATCTCCCGGGTTCAATTTAAGTATCTTATTGAGCATAAATCTGCTCTTAACTATCTCGCCGAACGACTCGTGATAAGCACCTGCCACGGCATTTTTCTTTATGTCATTTGAGGCGTGGAGTCCGAGTCTGATAATCTTTATGCCTGCTTCTTCAAACATAGGAACAAGCTTTGTGCAAAGATTTGCCGCATCGTCAACTGTTTGCGGATTAAACACTTCGTCCTCGTAAAGTTGTGCAAGCATTGTGCCCTTTAGCACAACCGTCGGGTAAATTCTGACTGTTGACGGCTGAAGTGCAATGATTTTCTTTGCGGTTTCTATTGCCTTTTCGTCCGTGTCAAGATAAAGTCCCGTCATCATTTGAAGTCCGAGTTCAAAGCCATAGGACTTTATGAGATTTGAAGCGTTGACAACATCCTGTGCCGTATGTCCACGAAGATTTGCCTTGAGCACCTTGTCATCCATACTTTGAGCACCGAGTTCGATTGAAGTCACTCCGTATTTTTTTAAAAGAGTGAGCACCTCGTCATCAATAAAATCAGGTCGAGTGCTGATTCGGATTCCGTTCACTCTGCCGTCATCTACATAAGGATAAGCGGATTTCAAAAGTGTGAGCATATAATCTCGGTCAATTGCGGTGAACGAACCGCCGAAAAATGCAATTTCGTATTCGTAGCCTTTTTTCTTCAATGCAATTTCAACCGCTTCTCTCACATCATCGGCAGTCGGTTGCTTGACATTGCCCGTGATTGTTTTTTGATTGCAAAACGAACATTGTTGCGGGCAACCGAGGTGCGGAATAAAAATACTGATATTTCCTTTTTTCATATAATTCCCATCAACGAAAGTGCTTCTTTCGCCGCCTCCTGCTCTGCCTGCTTTTTGCTTCTGCCGACACCTCTGCCGACAACATTTGAATTGAGGTGAACCTCCGCTTCAAAAACTTTGTCGTGGTCCGGACCTTTTTCGCCGACAATAACATAGTTGAGGGTTTCGTCTTTGTTCTGCTGAATAACCTCCTGCAAGGTGGTTTTGTAATCCTTGAACAAAATATGATGAGTGCTTACATCTCTTGCCAAGAAGTGAAGAATGTGCTTTTTTGCAGGTTCCATACCACCGTCAAGATAAATTGCGGCAATAAGTGCCTCAAAGGCGTCCTCAAGGTTTGAATCCCTGTCCTTGCCACCCATTTTTTCCTCGCCCCTGCCCAAAAGCAAATAATCGCCGAGGTTAATTTCTCTTGCAAAATTTGAAAGAGATTGAGTGCAAACAAGGGATGAACGAAGTTTTGACAACTCACCTTCTGCCATATCGGGAAATTTATGATACAAATACTCTGCCGACACAACGCTCAAAACAGCATCGCCCAAAAACTCCATTCGTTCATTATTAAATCTTTTTTGATTGTCATTTGCATAGGAGGAATGAGTAAGTGCCTCCTCAAGATAAATCTTTTTCTTAAAGGTATATCCTATTTTTTCTTCTAAAACTGAAATATCCATTTTACTCTTCGCTTTGTAATTCTTTTTCTATTTTTTCTATCAAATCGGTTTGAACAAACTTGACTGCTTGCTTGATTGCATTTTTAAAGCAACGAGCATCTGCCGAGCCGTGAGCTTTGATGACAGGCTTTTTGACTCCGAGCATAACAGCTCCGCCGTATTCTTTGTAGTCAAACTGTGCTTTCATATCATTTATTCCCGAACGAACGCCGAGATACGAAAGTTTGCTCAATGTATTTTTATAAAAAGCGTTTTTTATACCCTGCATAAGAGCCTTTGCAACGCCCTCATAAGTTTTGAGAATCAAGTTGCCCGTAAAGCCGTCCGCAACAACAACATCCGCATCACCGAACGGAATCTGTCTGCCCTCGATGTTGCCAATAAAATTATACGGTGCAGACTTCATCAAATTGTACGCTTCTTTTACGGTCGGTGTTCCCTTGGTTTCCTCCGTGCCGTTGTTTGCAAGTGCCACGGTCGGATTTGAAACACCGAAAATGTTTTGCATATATATTGAGCCTAAAAGCCCAAACTGATAAAGATATTCGCTTTTGCACTCTGCGTTTGCACCGCAGTCCATAAGCACAAACGGTTTGCTTGTGCTCGGCATAACCGAAGCAATTGCAGGTCGCTTGACGCCCTTAATTCGCTTTGTAATAAGAGTTGCACCGACTGTGATTGCACCTGTGTTGCCTGCGCTGACAAATGCGTCGCCCTCGCCGTCATTGAGAAGTTTGAAACCGACAGCCATTGAACTGTCAGGCTTGCCACGGAGCACAACCTTTGCATCATCACAGTTGTCAATAACCTGCGTGCAGTTGATTACTTTCGTATTTTTCAATGCAATGTTGTTTTCCTTAACGCAAGAATTAACTCCATTTTCATCACCGAGAAGAACAGCCTTATCA
>CABQCC010000138.1 GCA_902462495.1 uncultured Eubacterium sp.
TGTAGGATCGTAGTTCGGAATGATTGTTCACGCACTTTGCTATGTAGTTATGGCACAGGATGTAACAAAGGTTAACATCTATGTTTTGTGGATATTCCTCTTCCTCATGGGTCTCCCTCTCGGCATTTACAATGTAATCACATATGCACTTATCGCAGACGCTGTTGACTATCTTGAATGGAAAACAGGCGAGCGTCAGGAGGGTGTATGCTTTGCATTCCAGACATTCCTTTCAAAGGTTAACGCTGCTGTTGCAACATTTGTATTTGGTCAAATTCTTGACAGAACAGACTTTAAGCCTGTTGACAAATCACTTGTTGACATCGCAGGCAGACAGATTTTCTTCCAGCAATCAGAGAGCACACAAAAGATGCTTGTTGCTCTTGTAACAATTGTTCCGGCTGTTGGTTTCTTGCTTACAATCATTCCTATGTTCTTCAACGACTACACCGGCAAGGTGAAGGAACAAGCACAAAAGGAACTCGAAGCAAAGCGTGAAGCAAAAATGCAATAATCATTTATAAAACACAAAACGGAGAGGTTTGAAGCCTCTCCGTTTTTTATTATTCGTATTTATCGGAATCGCCTTTTTTCTTGGAAGTGAGTTTGTTGAGCAAATATGTTACAAGAACGATTACTCCGATAACAATGAATATACCAAGCATTCCGTACAAAACAACGGGAAGTGAGGTTTTCCAGCTGTTTGCGTGGATTGCCATTGAAAAAACCGTTAAAAGAGAAATAAATAAATTTTGCATTATATTCCCTCCTTATTAAGATACAAGAGTCAAAATCAAGCCACCGGCGATTACCGATGCAATTTGACCCGAAACATTAACGCTGATTGATTGCATAAGCAAGAAGTTTTGATTGTCCTCTTTAAGACCCATTTGGTTTACAACTCTGCCACTCATTGGAAATGCGGAAATACCTGCGGCACCAATCATAGGGTTGATTTTTTTATCCTTTGGCAAGAACAAATTGAGGAACTTTGCAAACATAACACCGCCGACTGTATCGAATACAAACGCAACCAAACCGAGGGCGAGAATCAAAATTGTGTCCCACTGAACGAAAGACTTATAGTTCATTCTGCCTGCAACCGTGATGCCCAAAAGGATTGTGATGATATTTGCAAATGAATTCTGTGCGGTTTCTGAAAGATTATTAAGAACGCCACATTCTCTGATGAGGTTGCCGAACATCAAGAAGCCGACAAGAGCAACCGACTTTGGAGCAACAAGACCTGCAATAACGGTTACAACAATCGGGAACAAAATCTTTGTTGTTTTTGATACATCGCCTGCGGAATATTTCATACGGATTTGGCGTTCTTTCTTGGTTGTGACAGCCTTGATAACAGGAGGCTGAACAATCGGCACAAGAGCCATATACGAATACGCTGCGACCATAATTGCACCGAGATACTTGGAGTTAAGCTCATTTGCAACGAAAATTGATGTCGGGCCGTCAGCAGCACCGATAATTGCGATTGACGCAGCATCGTTGACATCAAAGAAGAAACTTGCAACAAAGAATGTAAAGAATATGCCAAACTGTGCGGCAGCGCCGAAAAGCATAAGCCACGGATTTTTAAGCAACGGACCGAAGTCTATCATTGCGCCGATACCGATAAACAGCAACAGCGGAAAAAGTTCGTTGGCAATACCGGCATTGAACAGGGTGTCAATCGGTCCTTCCTCTGCCCCGGGTTGAGTGATTGCGCCTGACCACGGCAAGTTGACAAGAATTGTGCCGAAGCCCATCGGCAACAAAAGTGTTGGTTCCATCTCTTTTGCAATTGCAAGATAAACAAGCAATCCGCCGACTGCCCACATCAAAACCATTTGCCATTTTATTTCTCCGACATTAGAAAACAAATTGGCGAATTCCTGCAAAACAGATGTTCTTAATAGTAATGCTTCCATAAAATTCTCCTTTTTCTTATATTAAAATAAAAAAAACAGACTCCTGCCATAAAAATGGCAAAAGTCTTGTTAATACCAAAACGGAACTGCACAACCCGGGTTTTCCCGTACTGACGACCTGTGCAACATTTGCAACGCAAATGCTAACTACTCCCTTTTTTCCAAACGATATTATAATACACAGTTTATTCCGTGTCAAGAGATAAATGCTTCAATATTTCATCGGAAATAATTTTGTGACAAAGGTCGGTTGGGTGGAACGAATCAGCAGACAATTCCTGCGGTGCAATCGTTTTTTGTGCTTCATCAAGCACGGGTTGCAAATCAAGAATTTCTATTCCGTTTACCTGTGCAGAGAGTTTTAGTCGTTCTCTAAACCGATTAAGCGTTTTGATAAACGGATGAAATTCCTCGAGCGTATCAACCAAAAACGGCAAAACATAAAGAATTTGAACATTATCAAGTTCGTTTTTCATTCTGCCGAAAAGTTCATCCATATTTGATTCCAAAGTTTGATTTGGCGGTGGGCACAGTTCGGGAGAATACTCCTCCCACGCATCATTTCCGCCGACAAGCATAATCACAACATTCGGCTTCAGCGCAATGCAATCATCATCCATTCTGTTGCAGAGATTGTAGGTTCTGTCATCAACAATCCCCTTGTAAAACATCTCGGCATTCGGAAACTTTTTCTTTATTTCTTCCCCGATATTAAGTGCATAAACCTGCTTGCCGTGAAGCAAATGGTCATACTGACGATTAAAATCTATATCGGTTACACTATCGCCGAAAAAAAGAATTCGGCTGTTATTATCAATTTTTATCATATTATCTTAGCTCAACAATCATAAAATTTATCAAGTTCTTCATCGCATTTTGGATACTTCTTGATTTTCGGTTCTTTGAAAATCTTTCCACGGCAAACAACCATATACGGCTCGCTGAGTGCTCTGAAATCATCAAACGGATTGTCGTTAGAAATGAGCATATCGGCGCATTTGCCAACCTCAATACTGCCTGTTTCATCAGCAATTCCGAGAATTTGGGCATTGTTGAGTGTTGCGGTGTAAAGTGCATATTCAGGTGAAACTCCGACATTTCTTTCAAAATAATGAAGTTCACGCCACATATTGTAGTGGGTTGTATAAGGACAGCCTGTGTCCGTGCCAAGACCGACGGTGATACCGTTTTCAAGCGCCGTTTTTGAGCCGATAATCATATTGTTGAAAACAATGTTTGAATTGTACTGAACAGCCTCGCTGATACCGAGAGTTTCTCGCTTGAACTTTGCCATAGGCATTGCAGGAGAAAGAGTGCAAACCAAAACAGCATTATATTTCTTAAAGGTGTCTATTTCCTTTTGAGTGAGAGTTGAACCGTGCTCGACGGAATCAACACCGTTTTCAACTGCACAGCGAACACCCTCAGGGCTTTGAACATGGGCGGCAACCTTGAGTCCAAGCTTATGAGCCTCATCACAGCAAGCCTTAATCATATCTGCTTGCATCATGAGTTTACCCGGCTCACCCTTAACCTTTGCGTCCATAACACCGCCTGTTATCATAAGCTTAATTAAGTCAACATTTTGGCTTTTCAGTTCGTCAACCATCTTGACAGCTTCTTCAACAGAAGCGGCAGGATGAGTAACAGAACCAACCATATGACCGTGAGGAACGCCGATTGCATAGTTTGAAACGAACATTCTCGGACCGTCAAGCTTGCCGGCATTAATTTTGTCACGGAGCAAAAACTAACCAAAGGAGATGTATATATGATGCCGTTAAAGC
>CABQCC010000139.1 GCA_902462495.1 uncultured Eubacterium sp.
GGTTTGATTTAAAAATAATATATAATTTAATAAAAAAATAATTTTTCTAAAAGGGGATTTAATATGGAAAGATTAAAGTATTTTGTAAACAACGAGTTCAAGGATTCAAGTGCTGAAATTTGGTACGATTTGCACAATCCGTCAACAGGCGAGGTGACAGGTCAAGCTCCTTGCTGTACCAATGACGAAGTGCTTGAAGCAATTGAAGCCGCAAAGGCTGCTTTTCCTGCTTGGAAAAACACTCCTGCACGCAAAAGAGCCGCTGTGCTTTACAAGGTTCGTGAACTTCTCAACGAGCATCTTGATGAACTCACAATGCTTGTTTGCGAAGAAAACGGCAAAACTTGGGCAGAAGCAGCAGGTGATGTCGGCAAGGCTATTGAGGGCACGGAACTTGCAACTCAGGCTCCGTCGCTTATGATGGGCGAAAGCCTTATGGATGCTTCAACAGGCTTTGACACTGTCAAGTATCGTGAAGCTATCGGTGTTTTTGCAGGAATTGTTCCTGTAAATTTCCCGGCTATGATTCCGTTCGGCTGGATGGTTCCTGTTTGCGTTGCTTGCGGTAACACAATTGTGCTCAAGGCAGCTTCTCTCACTCCGAGAACCGCTATGCGTATTGCCGAACTTTATGTAGAAGCAGGCATTCCAAAGGGCGTTGTTAATATTGTTACTTGTTCACGAAACGAAGTTAACACTATCCTTGACCATCCTGATATAAAGGGCGTAACCTTTGTCGGCTCAACTCCTGTCGGACTTAAGGTGTACGAAAGAGCTGCCGCTTCAGGCAAGAGATGTCAGGCTCTTTGTCAGGCAAAGAACCACGCTCTCATTCTTGAAGATTGTGCTCTTGAAAGAACTGTTGCAGGCGTAATCAACTCTGCTTTCGGTTGTGGCGGTCAAAGATGTATGGCTCTTTCTTGCTGTGTCGTTCAGGAAAATATTGCCGACAAATTTGTTGCAGAACTCAAAAAGCAAGTCGCTTCCGTAAATTGCGGCCTTGCTTGGGATAAAAATACACGCCTTGGCCCTATTACATACGAAAAGCACTATAAAGAAGTGCTTGCAGATATTGAAAAAGGTATCAACGAGGGTGCAACTCTTGTTGTTGACGGCAGAAAACCTGAACTTCCTGCCGAATGTAAAAACGGCTACTTTGTAGGTCCGACTGTTTTTGACAATGTAGGCGAAGATATGTCAATCGGTCGTGAAGAAGTTTTCGGTCCTGTTCTTTGCATCAAGAGAGTAAAGACTTTTGAAGAAGGTCTTGAACTTATGAACAATAATCCTTATGCAAACGGCTCTGTTATCTATACTCAAAGCGGTTATTACGCTCGTCAGTTTGCAAGATACACAGACGGCGGTCAGGTTGGTATCAATGTCGGTATCCCTGTTCCTGTCGGCTTCATTCCGTTCAGCGGTCACAAGCAATCATTTTTCGGCGACCTTCATTGCCTCGGCAAAGACGCTTATCGTTTCTTTACAGAAAGCAAATCTGTAACTCAACATTGGTTCGATGAGGAAGAAATGAAAGCAAAAGAAGTAGACACTTGGGACGGTTTGCTTTAATCACATATAAATAAAAATCAACCCCTATGATGAATTTCGCATCACCATAGGGGTTATTTTAATCTTCGAGCAATGCCGTGTTGCGGAATAACAGACTTATGCACCATACAGCCGCAAGGCAAACGAGCGTGTACACGATTCGTGACATAATAGCACCTTGACCGCCGAATATCCACGCAACGAGGTCAAATTTAAAAATGCCGATTAAACCCCAATTTATTCCGCCGATGATTGTCAAAATCAATGCGATTCTATCTAATATCTTCATAAAAAACAACTCCTTTTGGTTTTAGTATGACCAAAAGGAGCGTTGTTATTCTATCTTGTTTTAATTAAATTGTCGTTGCTAAAAATTTGATTTCACCGCTGATTTCAAATTTTTCGTGATTTGCGGGGATGAGAAAACTGTCGCCTTTTTTTGCGTTTCTACCGTCGATTTTTCCGTTGCCCTCAATCACCAAAATGTGCATAAATGAATTGCCGTCGGTTTCAAATTCTGCTTTGTTTATTATTTCAAATCGCTCAACATTAAACAAATTGCATTTTGTGATGAGTTGTTCGTCATATCCGCCTTTGTGCTCGGTTTCTCCCATAGGCTTGATGTCGTGGGTTGGAGGAACGGTTTTTGAAACATCAACCGCCTTTTTGATGTGCAATTCTCTCGGCTTGCCGTCAGCGCCGACTCTGCCGTAATCATAAACCCTGTATGTGCAGTTCGAATTTTGCTGAATTTCCGCTATCATTGCACCCTTGCCGATTGCGTGCACAGTGCCTGCTTCGATGAAAAATGTGTCGCCTTTTTTGACATTGACAACATTCAATTTGTCAAGGAGTGTGTTGTCCTCAATAGCTTTTTGAAATTCGTCTTTTGTGATTTCATTCTTAAAACCATATATAAGCGTTGCTCCGTCCGTTGCGTCAAGAACATACCACATTTCTGTTTTGCCGAATTCGTTTTCAACCTCTCTTGCGTATTTGTCGTCAGGGTGCACTTGTATGGATAAATTGTCGTATGCATCAATGAGTTTGATAAGGATTGGGAAATATGGATATTTTTCCGCATTTTTGCCAAGAAGCTCAACAAGTCCAACCTCGTCAAGAACGCTCTGAAGTTCTTTGCCGTCATATTTTCCGCCGTCTATGGTGTTCATTCCGTCTTTGTGGCAGGCAAGCATCCAACCCTCGGCTGTTTTGTCAAAACCTGTTTCAAATCCGTAATCATCACGCAGTCTGTTTCCACCCCAAATATAATCTTTAAATATCGGTTTCAACTTTAATATTTCCATAGTGATTACCTCTTTGTTATAATATAAATAAATAATATCAAAATTAGGCTTCACATTCAAGCGGTTTTGTTGTAAAATAATAAATATATTTTTTATGTCGGAGTTATTATGGCAGTTTTAGATGTTCAAAACTTAACATTATCATTTGGTGAAAAAACTCTTTTCAGCAATGTTTCTTTTGATATTAAGGAAAAAGAAAAGGTCGGTCTTATCGGCTGTAACGGTGCAGGCAAAACTTCTCTTTTCAAGATTATAACAGGGGAGTACACCCCTGATGACGGTGCGTGCTTTATTTCGAAAAATTCTCGCCTCGGATATATGGAACAGCATACTTGCAGCGAAAACAAAACTGTTTGGGATGAACTTGTTTCTGTTTTTGATGAATTGGCTGTTATTGAGAAAAGACTTGAAGAAATCACCGAACTTCTCACAAAAGGTGAGGGCAATCAAGCCGAACTGATTGAAGAACAGGACAGACTTAATACGATTTTCACCCGTGACGGAGGACTTACATACAAAAGTATGACTCGTTCCGCACTTATCGGTCTTGGCTTCGGCGAGGACGATTTTGTTATGCCTACCGCCAAACTTTCAGGTGGTCAACGCTCAAAACTCATTCTTGCAAAACTCCTTTTGTCAAAGGCTGATTTCTTGCTTCTTGACGAGCCTACAAACCATCTCGACATCAAGGCTGTCGAATGGCTTGAGGGTTTTTTAAAGGACTTCAACGGTGCTTGTCTTATCGTGTCGCACGACAGATATTTTCTTGATAAAATCACCACC
>CABQCC010000140.1 GCA_902462495.1 uncultured Eubacterium sp.
TGGATAATTTTACCGTTGCAGCCTGTGCCGGCAGGGCTGTTCTTAATCTTATCAACGATTACAGAACCCTCTTCTCCTGCATTTGCGGCAATTTGACGAACAGGTTCTTCAAGAGCCTTGAGAACGATATTTACACCTGTCTTGTAATCTGCATCGTCTGTGTCAAGAAGTGCCTGAGCCGCAGGAATAGCATTGATAAGAGCAACACCGCCGCCCGGTACGATACCCTCTTCAACAGCTGCCTTTGTGGCTGCAAGAGCATCTTCAATACGGAGCTTCTTTTCTTTCATTTCTGTTTCAGTAGCTGCACCAACCTTGATAACTGCTACACCGCCTGCCATCTTTGCAAGTCTTTCCTGGAGTTTTTCTCTGTCAAAATCAGAAGTTGAATTTTCAATAGCTGTTTTGATTTGAGAAGTTCTTGCCTTGATGTCCTCGCTGTTGCCTGCGCCGTCAACGATAATTGTATTTTCCTTTGTAACCTTAACCTGACGAGCCTGACCGAGCATAGCCATTGTTGTATCCTTGAGTTCAAGACCGAGGTCGGAAGTGATTACCTGACCGCCTGTAAGAATTGCGATATCCTGAAGCATTTCCTTTCTTCTGTCGCCAAAGCCCGGAGCTTTTACGCATACACAAGTGAATGTGCCACGGAGCTTGTTGAGAAGAATTGTCTGAAGAGCCTCGCCCTCAACATCTTCTGCAACGATAACAAGCTTCTTGCCTGCCTTGAGAACACTCTCAAGGAGAGGAAGAATATCCTGAACTGTTGAAATCTTCTTGTCTGTGATGAGGAGCATTGCGTCATCAATTACAGCTTCCATCTTATCGGTATCTGTTACCATATAAGGTGAGATGTAACCACGGTCAAACTGCATACCGTCTACAACTTCACAAGTTGTTTCTGCTGTTTTTGACTCCTCGATTGTGATAACGCCGTCGGCAGTTACCTTTTCCATAGCCTCTGCGATAAGAGAGCCTACATATTCATCGGCAGCCGAAACAGTTGCAACTCTTGCGATGTCGGCATTATCCTTTACTGCACGGCTTTGAGCCTTTACGGAATCTACAACTGCGTCAACAGCACCTTTGATACCGTTTTTAACAGTCATTGGGTTTGCACCTGCGGCAACATTTTTCATACCCTCTCTTACAAGAGCCTGAGCAAGAAGTGTTGCTGTTGTTGTGCCGTCACCTGCATCATCATTTGTCTTTGATGAAACTTCCTTTACGAGCTGTGCGCCCATATTTTCAAACGGATTTTCAAGCTCGATTTCCTTTGCGATTGTTACACCGTCGTTTGTGATAAGCGGTGAACCGTATTTTTTATCAAGAACTACATTTCTGCCCTTTGGACCGAGTGTAATCTTTACTGTGTTTGCAAGCTTATCAATACCTGCTTGAAGAGCCTTGCGGGCTTCTTCGCCATAAATTATATCCTTTGCCATAGCTAAATTCCTCCTTATATAATTACTCAACTACTGCAAGAACTTCTTTGACCTCAGTAATGGTGTATTCCTCACCGTCAACCTTAACCTGAGTGCCTGAATACTTGCTGATAATAACCTTGTCGCCAACCTTAACGGTCATAGGGTTTTTTTCTGTGCCCGGACCTACTGCAACAACCTCGCTAACCTCCGGCTTTTCCTGTGCGGAAGCAGCAAGAATAAGACCTGATGCAGTTGTTTCCTCAGCCTTTACTTGTTTGAGCAGAACTCTGTCTGCAAGTGGCTTAATAGTCATAATATATCACCTCATTAAAAATTTACCATTTATGTGTTAGCACTCTTTATCTCCGAGTGCTAATATATATTTTAGCAACTTTTTCAAAAATGTCAATAGGGTTCATAAATTATTTAAAAAGTATATGAAATTTTTTACATAATATGCAGGGTCAAAGCATAAAAAAGAACGGGCAAGCCCGTTCGAAATAAAACCGATTATAAATATTGATGTGTTTCAAACCATTTATCGGCAATTTATTTGAAATACATATAATATTGGCACTTAATCATACCGTTATACAGTTTACGGCGCTTATCGGCTTTTCTGCCAAAGCATTTTTCAAACTCCTCATCGGGAGAAATGATGCCATAGCTCCAGCCGTGTCTGCGAACAAACTTGTCGCCCATAACACGATATAGTTTTTCTGCAGTGCGAATATCAAGCATTCTTTCGCCATAAGGCGGATTGGTGACAAGTGTTCCCTTTTCTGTTGTCGGGTTGAACTTTGCAACATCGCAAACAGAAGCACGAATGAACTTGTCCACCTTGATATTTCTCGCATTCTTTTCGGTAAGTTCGATTGCGTGAGGGTCAATATCCGAACCGAAAGCAATAAAATCGGTGTCGGTCTTGATTAAATCGTGACAGCGCTCACGCTCGCTCATCCAAACGGACTCGGGAACAAAGCCCCAGCGGTCAACATCAAAGTTTCGATTGATACCCGGTGCGATATTGTTTGCAAGCATTGCACCCTCGATAAGAATCGTTCCGCTTCCGCAACAAGGGTCGTACATTGTGTGATAGTGACGAAGTTGAGAAAGTCGGCACATAGCGGCGGCAAGAGTTTCTCTGATAGGAGCATCATTGCCGACAGGACGATAACCTCTTTTGTGAAGTCCTCTGCCTGAAGTGTCGAGCATAATTGTGACTTCATCTTTCATAATAGAGAACTGCACCTGATGAACAGGTCCGCTTTCCTCAAACCAATTGATGTGATAATCTTCTTTGAGAGATTCAACAATCGCCTTTTTGATTATCTTTTGGCAATCGGGAACGGAATGAAGCGTTGAATTGATTGAAAAGCCCTTTACAGGAAATTCATCGGCAGAACCGATAAACTCGCTCCACGGCAAAGCTTTTACCGCTTGGAACAGTTCCTCAAAAGTTACAGCGGTAAATCTATCCACCACAATAAGAATACGCTCCGCATATCTTGACCAAATATTGGCACGGGCAAGGATTGTTTCGTCTCCGTCAAAAAACACCCTGCCGTTTTCTGCACAGACATTCTGTGCATCCATAGCTTTTAAATCATCCGCCACTATGCCCTCGACGCCCAAGAGACAAGTGGCAACCATTTTCATCATCATATTTTACACCTACATAAAAATTGGGTGGTTATTGCGCCACCCAAATAGTTTTATTTGCTTGACGAGATGTCGTAATAAACGACTTCTCCATCCTTTACATAGCCTTTCTCACGAGCTTTTTGCTCAATATATTCATCCTTGTTATCAGATTCAAGAATAGACTTGACTTTTTTATTTTCATCAAGCTGTTGCTGATATTTTGTGTTGAGTTCCTGCGATTCGTTTTTCAGTCGGGCAATATCGGCAGTATTGGAAATAAGACAAGTACCGCAATATACAGCCAAAGCCGCAATAATTGCAATAACAAAACCGACAATTACACTTTTCTTGCTTTTAATCTTATTATTCTTAGCTTTCACAGCGAACCCTCCCTTATTACTACCTATATATTATATTATATCGGCACAAGCAATTGCAATAGTTTTTTAAAACTTTTTTAACCTATTTGTAAATTTTCTACGCTTTGCAGAAACTTTGTTTGCAAGCCTGCGACATAAATGTAAGTGTTTGCTTTGCATTTTTGCCCTGTTCAA
>CABQCC010000141.1 GCA_902462495.1 uncultured Eubacterium sp.
CGGGCACAGCAGCAGGCGCAACAGTTGAACTTAAGTAATTTTAGTTTAAACTTAATCCATAATTTAGGAAGCCATCCGTATCGGATGGCTTCTTTTTTATATGTAAAGTGTCAAAAATTAACCACAATAGGTTGTATGTCAAAATTATTTGTGTTATTCCTGTAGTATCGGATTGTGAACAGATTGTAAATCTCGTTCATACTATTCACAACATATTGAAAATATCCGCAAAATATGGTATAATGTGCACAACATATGGAACAGCACATATGTAATTTATTATGGAGGTGAAAGATGTGTCTGATTCAATGATGTATATTATTTGGGCGGTGGCAATAGTTGGCTTCGGTGTTTTGGAGGCAGTAACTGTTCAACTTGTGTCGATTTGGTTTGTTATCGGCTCGGTTGCAGGTCTTGTGGCGGCTCTTTTGGGCGCTCCGATTTACCTTCAAGTTATTGTTTGCATTGCGGTCAGCGTGCTTGCACTTTTGGTGACAAGACCGCTTGTTCGCAAAAAACTTAAAACACAGGTTCAGCCGACAAATGCAGACCGAGTCATCGGGCAGACCGCCGTGGTTGTTGAGGAAATCAATAACCTTGCACAGACCGGAACGGTGAAAATTGACGGCAAGGTTTGGACTGCACGAAGTTGTGATGACAAAATTCTTCCGCCAAACAGCCTCGTTGCTGTTGAAAAAATCGACGGCGTAAAATTAATAGTTAAACAAAATTAGCATATAATAGAATTATTTAAAGGAGAAAATTTATGAAATTATTTATAGTAATCGTTGTGCTCGTTGTTGCACTTTTGGCTCTCGTTTTTGCAAATATCAGAGTTGTTCCGCAATCAAAGGCTTATGTTATTGAAAGACTCGGCACTTACTTCACAACTTGGCAAACAGGACTTCATGTGAAAGTTCCGTTTATCGACAGAATTGCAAAGATTGTGTCGCTTAAAGAGCAGGTTGTTGATTTTAAACCACAGCCTGTAATTACAAAAGATAATGTTACTATGCAGATTGACACGGTTGTGTTCTATCAAATTACCGACCCAAAACTTTATTGCTACGGTGTTGAAAGCCCGATTTCCGCTATTGAAAATCTTTCGGCAACAACACTCCGTAACATCATCGGTGAGCTTGAACTCGACTCAACCCTTACATCCCGTGACACAATCAATGCAAAAATTCGTGTAATCCTTGATGAAGCAACCGACCCGTGGGGCATCAAGGTTAACAGAGTTGAACTTAAAAACATCATCCCTCCTCGTGAGATTCAGGACGCTATGGAAAAGCAGATGAAAGCAGAGCGTGAGCGCCGTGAGGCAATTCTCCGTGCAGAGGGCGAAAAGCAATCAAGAATTCTTGTGGCAGAAGGTCATAAAGAATCAAAAATCCTTGAAGCAGAGGCAGAAAAGCAGTCGGCTATTCTTCGTGCGGAGGCTGTCAAGGAAGCAAAAATCAGAGAAGCAGAGGGTGAGGCACAGGCTATTGCAACTGTTCAACAGGCAAGTGCAGAGGCAATCAAGCTACTCAACGAGGCTAATGCCAATGAGGCTGTGCTGAAGCTTAAAGCACTTGAAGCGTTTGCAAAGGCCGCTGACGGTCAGGCAACAAAGATTATTATCCCGTCGGAAATTCAATCTCTTGCCGGACTTGCAGAGGGCATTGTTGAAGCAACAAAGTAAAGTAATTTATTGCACCCGTGGTAGAAATGCTACGGGTGATTTTTTGTTTTTTGCGGTTTTTACATTCACGGTTGTCAAATCTACATATATATGGTATAGTCATTGAGTAAAATAGATTCGGAGAGGAAAAATGAAAGTACAAATATCAGACCATTTTAATTTTAAGAAGTTGATACAATTTACAATTCCGTCAATCGTTATGATGATTTTTTCAAGCATTTATAATGTTGTTGACGGCTACTTTGTGTCAAATTATGCGGGCAAAACACAATTTGCGGCAGTAAATCTTATTATGCCGTTTTTGATGTTGCTTGGCGGAATCGGCTTTATGTTCGGCACAGGCGGAAATGCGATTGTTTCAAAATTGCTCGGAGAGGGTAAAGAGAAAAAGGCAAACGAAGTTTTTTCTATGCTTGTTTATATCACTCTTATCTTTGGCTCGGTTCTTTTTGTCCTTGCAGAAATTTTTATGCCGCAAATTGCAAAAGTTCTCGGTGCAGACGAAAATATGATTGATTACTGCATATTGTACGGCAGAATTATCTCAATCAGCTCCATTCCGTTTATGCTTCAGGTTATGTTCCAAAGTTTTATGGTTACCGCAGGCAAGCCGCAAATCGGACTTGCAATAACAATCATTGCAGGGGTTACAAATATTATTTTGGACTTCCTTTTTGTCGGCATTTTCAAATGGGGACTTGTCGGTGCAGCAGTTGCAACCGTAACAGGCGAGAGCATCGGCGGTTTTGCTCCGCTCATTTATTTCTTCAGCAAAAATTCAAGTTCGCTCCGCCTTTGCAAAACAAAGTTTGACGGCAGAGCGCTCCTCAAAACTTGCGGTAACGGCTCATCGGAACTTATGACAAATATATCCGTCAACCTTGTGAATATGATGTATAATCTTCAACTTATGAAGTATTACGGCGAGGACGGCGTTGCTACATACGGCACAATTATGTATATCAACTTCCTGTTTACATCGGTCTTCATCGGCTATTCGATTGGCTCGTCACCGATTGTCGGCTACAATTACGGCTCAAAGAACTATAAGGAGCTTCAAAATATATTCGGAAAAAGCCTTTTGACGCTGTTCGTTTTTTCGGGCATAATCACGGTTGCTTCTGTCTTCCTTGCAGGACCTATTGCAAGCATTTATGTCGGCTACGATAAGGGATTGTTTGACCTTACGGTTTTGGCGTTCCGATTGTTTGCAACTTCGTACTTGATTGTCGGTTATAACATTTACGCTTCGGCATTTTTTACGGCGCTAAACAACGGACTTGTAAGTGCGGCTATATCTTTTTTGAGAACGCTTTTGTTCCAAATCGTTTGCATTTTTGCTTTGCCGCTGTTGTTCGGCAAGCAGGCAATTTGGCTCTCAATCACGGTTGCAGAGGTTTTTGCACTCGTGATGTCGGCAGTATTCATTTTCACTCAAAACAAAAAGTATCACTACATCAAATCAAAAAAGTAAAATTTATTCTTTGACAGTTCTTTACTTTTTCTTGTTTAATTATTAAATTCGGTATGGTTTAATAAAATCACCGGAGGAGAAATATATGTACACGGTTTTAGTATGCGATGACGACATCGCAATTCAAAATTCAATTAAGATTTATCTTGAAAACGAGGGCTACAATGTTCTCACCGCTTCTGACGGCGAGGAATGTATCAGGGCTGCGGAAAATAACGAAGTGCATTGCCTCATCCTTGATATTATGATGCCCAAGATTGACGGCTTAAACGCTATGCTCAAAATCAGAGAAAACAAGAATTTTCCGATTATTCTTCTTTCTGCAAAGAGCGAGGACACGGACAAAATCACAGGGCTTTCATTCGGTGCCGATGATTATGTTACAAAGCCGTTCAACCCTCTTGAGCTTGTGGCGAGGGTGAAAAGCC
>CABQCC010000142.1 GCA_902462495.1 uncultured Eubacterium sp.
GCAATAACCATACTGTCACGAGCAGGTATTCCGCTCGGCATTTCGGGTACAACAAATATGCTCAAGGATTGGGTCGGCAATATGCCGTGCAATCCGTCAATCGGTGGAACAAGCAAGGGTCACCTTGTCAGAGAAATTGATGCCCTCGGCGGTGAAATGGGCAAGGCGGCGGACAAATATTCGCTCCAAAGCAGAATGCTCAACCTCGGCAAAGGCCCTGCGGTTCATTCGCTCCGTGCTCAAATCGACAGGCGTGAATATTCGGCAGGAATGAAGCACACCCTTGAACTCACCGACAATCTTGACATTCGTCAGGGCGAAATCGTTGACCTCTACAAAGACGGTGACGAGTGGATTGTTAAGACAAGGCTTGAAGCGTTGTTCAGCGCCAAGGCTGTGATTATTGCGACAGGCACATTTTTGGGCGGCAGAGTTTACATCGGCGATGTCACCTACGAAAGCGGACCCGACGGTATGTTCCCTGCCAACGAACTCAGCAAGGCACTTTACAAACTCAACATTCCGCTCCGCAGATTTAAGACGGGAACTCCGAGCCGTGTCAACAGACGAAGCATTAACTTCGACGGTCTTGAAGTTCAGGAGGGCGACGAGGTTACCGTGCCGTTTTCGTTTGAAACCGATAAGCGCCCCGAAAACAAGGTGGTTTGCCACATCACATATTCAAACGAAAAAACGAAGCAAATTATTCTCGACAATCTCGACCGCTCACCGATGTACAGCGGAAAAATCGAGGGCAAAGGACCTCGCTATTGTCCGAGTTTTGAGGACAAAATTGTTCGATTTGGCGACAAGGAAAGACATCAACTTTTCATTGAGCCTTGTGGCGAAAACACGGAAGAAATGTACTTGCAAGGTTTGAGTTCTTCGCTCCCTGAGGATGTTCAGCTTGCGTTTATCCACACAATCAAAGGGCTTGAAAATGCGCAGGTTATGAGGGCGGCTTACGCTATCGAATACGACTGCGTTGACCCGACCGCACTCAAAGCAACCCTTGAATTCCTTGACATTCCGGGTCTTTACGGCGCAGGACAGTTCAACGGTTCAAGCGGTTACGAGGAGGCGGCGGCACAGGGTCTTGTTGCAGGAATCAATGCCGCACTTAAAATCAAGGGTGAAGAACCGCTTATTCTCGACCGTGGCGGTTCGTATATCGGCACATTGATTGACGACCTTGTTACAAAGGGTTGTTCCGACCCGTACAGAATGATGACGAGCCGAAGCGAATATCGTTTGGTGCTCCGTCAGGACAATGCGGACATTCGACTCACCCCGACAGGTCACAAAATCGGACTCATCAGCGATGAAAGATTTGCCGAGTTCAACAAGAAACAGGAACTCATCAAACACGAATTCAACCGTGTTAAGAATTTGTCCGTGCCGATGACCGATGAGGTTCAGCAAATTTTGACATCCAAGGGTACTGCCCCACTCAAAACGGGTTGCAAAATGATTGAACTCCTCCGCAGACCGCAGATTACATATGACGACCTCAAAACGATTGATGTTGACCGCCCTGAACTTCCGCTTGAAGTTTTTGAGCAGGTTGAAATCAGCATAAAATACGAGGGCTACATCAAAAAGCAGGAAGCACAAATCAAGGAAATGCGCCGAATCGAGGCAAAGCAAATCCCTGCCGACATTGATTATTCTGCCCTGAAAGGCTTGCGACTTGAAGCAATTGAGAAGCTGTCGAAAATCCGTCCGCAAAATCTCGGACAGGCAAGCCGAATCAGCGGAGTTAACCCAGCCGATATTACGGCGCTGAATATTATTTTGGAGAGTATGCACAATGATTGACAAAAATCGACTTTGTTCCCTTGCAAAAGAAAACGGAATAATTCTTGACGAGCAGGCACTCGACAGGTTCGACAAGTACGCCGAGCTTCTTGTGGAGTGGAACGGCAAGATGAATTTGACCGCAATAACCGAGCCTGAGGAAATCGAGGTTAAACATTTTCTCGACTGCCTTATGCTCCCAAAATATTTTGATTTGGAAAATGTTAAAACGGTTATCGATGTCGGTGCAGGAGCAGGCTTCCCAAGCGTTCCGTTACTCATCTATAAGCCGGATTTGTGTCTAACTATGATGGACGCTATTAACAAAAGATTAACATTCTTGGATACAGCCATCCACGCTCTCGGACTTGAAGCACAGCTCATTCATTCTCGTGCAGAGGACTCAGGACAAGACAAAAATTACCGAGAAATGTTCGATTTGGCAACCGCAAGAGCCGTTGCGCCAATGAATGTGCTCGCCGAATATTGCCTGCCGTTTGTAAAAGTCGGCGGATATTTCGTTGCGCTCAAGGGTAGCAGTGACGACACCGAATCGGCAAAGGACGCAATTTCAACCCTCGGAGGTGAAGTTGTGGACAATATTTCATATAAACTTAACGGAACAGAACCACGCTCAATTGTTGTGATTAAAAAAATATCGCAAACTCCGACACAATTCCCCCGTAAGTCCAAAAAAATATCAACAAAGCCTTTGTAAAAAGCAACTTTTTGACGAATTATAAGGATTTCTCTCGATGAGAAATCCTTTTCTTTTTGCTATGTTTATGATATTATAGATATATCGAAAGGACAGGCTTATGAACAATATATCATATATAGCAACCGAAAAGCTGTTGCCTAATCCGAATCAGCCGAGGCATCAATTCCAATCAGAAGAAATGCTTGCACTCGCCAATTCAATCAAAGAAAACGGAATACTTCAACCGTTGCTTATTCGCAGAATGAACAACTCCGACTATTGCGAAATCATTGCAGGAGAACGCAGACTTCGTGCGGCAATTTTGGCAGGAATAGACACCGTGCCGTGCATAGAGATGGACATAGACCGAGAGCAATCGGCTGTCTACTCTATACTCGAAAATGTACAGCGAGAGGATTTGTCCTTTTTTGAAGAAGCTGTGGCAATCGGACAGCTTATGACGGTGTTCGGAATGACTCAGCAAGACATATCAAAGGCGCTCGGTAAGAGTCAATCTGCACTTTCAAACAAGGTGCGTTTGCTCAAACTCCCCGTTGATGTGCGATATTTTATCGAAAAAGAGCACCTCACCGAGCGACACGCAAGGGCGCTCCTTGCCATTGAGGACGAAAAAGACATTTGGACGGTGCTCAATGTAATTAAGGACAGACATCTGAATGTTGCCCAAACGGAAAGCTATATTGCAACTTTTTATGCAAAGCCAAAGCCTAAAAAACGAACAAATCATCCTATTTACAAGGATTTCAGAATATTTGTCAACACGGTCAACAAGGCAATCAAAACGATGCAGGAATCGGGAATTGATGCCATATCCGACCAAACAGAAACCGATGAGTATATTGAGTATCGAATCAAGATACCAAAGGCGGTCGGTCAAAAATCGGCTTAAAATGGGTAAAACCATTTTAAACATATTCTCCTCTTTTCATCACAGCGGAACGGACAGGTTATACCTGTCCGTTTTGCGTTGTTTCACATGAAACATTCGAACGTGTCGAAAAAGTGTTTTTGACACGCTGTAGGCTGTTGAGAAAGTTTCTGAATTTCGTTTTCTTGCG
>CABQCC010000143.1 GCA_902462495.1 uncultured Eubacterium sp.
ATACCGAGCCTCCCAAACTCATTTATAATTTGTTGTTTTATCTGATATTGCAATAGTCACCTTTGCGTCCTGCGGTTCTGTAACAGATTCGGACACAGCCGGTTTTGTGGCAGTTACTGTAGGGTTAACCTTATCTCTGTTTGAAGTGACCTTGCCGCTGATTGCAAGACCGATAACAACTGCAATTGCAATACATACCGGAATAATAATTCCCAAAAGATTGCTGTTTGATTGTTTTTTCTTTTTAGCCATAAAAATCACCAAAAATCATTATGCCGCAACGAATGTATAAACTACATATGCAAGGTATCCTGTGAGAGATACAATACCCTGCCAACGCTGAAGCTTTTTAGTAAACAATGTTGGAATAACTGCGATTGAAACTGCAACAACGCAGATAATCATATCGAACACAGAGCCGGTTGAAACAACCAAAGCACCCTGTCCCTTACCCATAGAAACGAATGAACAAATAGGAAGAATGAGTGCAAGGTCAATGATGTTTGCACCGAGAATGTTACCGACAGAAAGTGCGCCCTCTTTCTTGCGAAGTGCAGTAATTGTTGTAACAAGTTCAGGGAGAGAAGTGCCGATTGCAACAGCAATAACACCGATTACTCTTTCGCTGATGTGCATTTCTTTTGCGATTCTTGTACCGCCGTTGATGAGGAGCTGTGCACCGACAACGATGCAGATTGCGCCAACAACGAACAGCACAATATTCTTGCCCCAGTCCTTACCTGTTGCAGTTGCCTTTGACGGAACAACATCATCTTCTTCCTGCAAGCCGATACTGTGAGGGTCAGGCTCAATTTGAACAGCGCTGTTCTTCATTGAAACAAAGTTTTCGATAAAGAAAACAATGAAAATAGCAAAAAGAGCAATCATTCCGACAGTTGAAAGTGTGTGATAATCTCCCTCCAGACCCGGTACTTTGATAAGACCTGTAAGAGCAGAGCCGAGTGTGAGAGCAACGGCAGCACCGAGCATCATAAGACCCTTTGGTGCAAACTCTTTTCTTTTTACGGCAAAAGGCATACAAATAATGAATATGCCCATAATCATAGCCGTATTGGCGGTTACCGAGCCGACCGCATTACCCGAAGCCATATCAACCTTGCCGTCTGCGGTTGCAACGATTGAAACAATCATTTCAGGCAATGTTGTGGCAATAGAAACGATGGTTGCACCGATGATGAACTTCGGCACGCCGAGGACCTCCGCAATCCAGCTTGCGCTGTCAACGAACCAGTCGCCGCCCTTGATGATGAAAATCAAGCCAACAACAAAAAGAGCAACAACTATGCCCATATTTGCCGTTTCAAAAAAATTTGACAAAAATTCCATATTTAGTTTATCCCCATTCCAAATATCCGTGTGTTATATATTATTACTCAAAACGAGATATAATACATAATCTATACAATTCTATATCCCACTGATAAAAAAAGACGCCGGACGGAAGCCCATCCCGCGCGTCTTTTGATTATTTATTATTCGTGATCGTGGTCACAACAACCGCAGCCACATTCGTCATCGTCATCGAATTCAACATCGAATTCCAAAACTTCGCCGCAGTTAGGACATTCAAACTTGCCTTCTTCGATTGTGTCCATATCAACGATGATTTTTTCGCCGCAAGTAGGGCACTCAACCTCGTATTCTTCATCGTCATCATCACAACAATCGCAATCGCAGTCGTCATCATCATAAACGAATTCTTCAAGGTCAGCCAAATCTTCGTCAACAGCGTCAATCTGATCGCCGACAAGCTCAAGACCCTCTGTCATATCTTCCATATCTTCTGTAAGATTTTCAAGAACGTCGATGATTGCTTTGAATACCTTTGTTTCTTTTTTGTTAGGGTCCAAATCAAGGCCGTCAATAAGGCCCTTGAGATAGCCCAAGCTTTCTGATGTTTCCATAATTAATTCCTTTCGTTTGGTTGAATGGTTTATTTATGCAAATATTACTATAAGAAAGTTACCGCAAAACTTATGCTCTTTCCATATATTCACAAGTTCTTGTGTCGATTCTGATCATATCGCCCTCGTTAATGAAAAGAGGAACTCTGATTTCAGCGCCTGTTTCAACAGTAGCCGGCTTGAGAGTGTTTGTTGCAGTGTTGCCCTTGACACCAGGCTCAGTTGCAGTAACCTCAAGTGTAACGAATGTTGGTGGCTCAACGCCGAATACCTTGCCCTTGTATGACAAAATCTTGCACACATCGTTTTCCTTTACATAACGGAATGAATCCGGCAAATCTGCCTCTGCAACAGGAACCATATCAAAGGTTTCGTTGTCCATAAAATAATACAATCCGTCATCATTGTATGAATATGCCATATCTTTTCTTTCAATATAAGCAGTTGGGAACTTTGCAGTTGGGTTATATGACTTTTCAACCACAGAGCCTGTAATAACATTCTTTGTCTTTGTTCTTACGAAAGCGGCACCCTTACCCGGCTTTACATGCTGAAATTCAACAACCTGCAATACATTGCCGTCCTCTTCAAAGGTAACTCCGTTTCGGAAATCGCCTGCACTAATCATTAATTTATACCTCCGTATATAATTTTACTTTTATATTTTATAATATTTCGCACAATAAATCAATACCCATTTTGTAACTATCTTTGCCGAAACCCGAAATTTGCTTTACACAAACATCGGTTATAACAGAAATTTTGCGAAAATCCTCTCTTTTGTGGATATCGCTCATATGAACCTCCACAAACGGAGTGAAATCCGCAACAGCCTCGATAGCATCTCGAATGGCGTATGAATAATGCGTGTAAGCACCTGCATTGAGAACCACACCGTCGTACTTATCCTTGCTTTCGTGGATAACATCAATAATTGCACCCTCGTGATTTGACTGATAAAAATACATCTCACAACCCTTGCTTTCGCCATAGGCTTTGAGTTCATTGTTTATATCATCAAGCGTTTGCGCACCGTAAACATTTGTTTTTCTTATGCCGGTCATATTGAGATTAGGACCGTTCAAAACCAAAATTTTCATACAACAGTTCTCCTTGCAAAAATGTAAAAAAAGAGTGACACGCTGTCACTCTTTTATGTACTCTTATTTGTACTTTCTCTTACGAGCAGCTTCGCTCTTCTTTTTACGAGCTACTGAAGGCTTTTCGTAATGCTCTCTTTTTCTAACCTCTTGGATGATGCCATCACGAGAAGTCTGGCGCTTAAATCTGCGAAGTGCGCTGTCAAGAGATTCATTTTCCTTAACTTTTACCTGACTCACTGTATTCCCTCCCTCCGACCATCGGGGGTTATTTGATAAATTTCATATATCGCAAAGATTATAATAAATTAATGCTGTAATGTCAAGCATTTTGTAAAATTAAATTTGAAAAAATCATTTTTTGTCACAAAATACTAAAAATCAGCGTGTCGAAAAAGTGTTTTTGACACGCTGTAGGCTGTTGAGAAAGGTTCTGAATTTCGTTTTCTTGCGAAGGAAGATGTACGATGGTACCTCGACTGAGCAAAAAACGAAAAACGCCAAAAATGCTGTAAGTTCGATACTTACAGCATTTTTA
>CABQCC010000144.1 GCA_902462495.1 uncultured Eubacterium sp.
GTAACAAACACCATAAGCCACGACATACCGACAACGCTCCCGACCGACTTGCTGTTGCCGTTTCGTGCGGAGATGTCAAATCAATTCAGGTTGCACAGGGTGTCGGCAAAAAAACAGCAGAACGCATTGTTCTTGAACTAAAGGATAAAATGAACATTGTTGCAGGCGGCGAAACCGCAACTGTTGTGGAGAACATTCAGTCACAGGTTGTCGGCAGTAATTCATCAGAAGCTATTGAGGTTCTTGTATCTCTCGGATTTAACCAATCCGATGCGGCGCTTGTTGTCAGCAAATTTGACCCAAAGATGTCTGTTGATGATATGATAAGAAAAGGACTTCAAAGTCTTTCTTCTAACTTATAACAGGTGAAATTATGATAGAAAACGAATTTGAATATGATTTTGAAAATCGTATGTCGGCACCGGAATACACTCCTGCTGACGAGGAAATAGAAAATTCCTTACGACCAAAACAACTGACCGATTATGTCGGACAGGAAAAGGCAAAGGAAAATCTTTCGATTTATATTAAAGCCGCAAAACAGCGTGGCGAATCGCTCGACCATGTTTTGTTCTATGGTCCACCGGGACTCGGCAAAACAACCCTTGCGGGAATAGTTGCAAACGAGATGGGGGTCAACATTCGTGTAACTTCAGGTCCTGCTATTGAAAAACAGGGCGACTTGGTTGCTATTCTTTCAAACCTTGAGCAAGGCGATGTCCTTTTTATTGACGAAATTCACAGACTCAACAGAACGGTTGAGGAAATCCTTTATCCTGCGATGGAGGACGGCAAGATTGATATTATTATCGGCAAAGGTCCGAGTGCAAGAAGCTATCAGTTGAGCTTGCCGAAGTTCACCCTTATCGGAGCAACAACAAGAGCAGGTCAGCTTTCCGCACCGCTTCGTGACAGATTCGGAGTTATTCTTCGACTTGAAATGTACACTCCAGAGGAACTTTCGCAGATTGTTAAGAGGTCATCAAAAATTCTCAACATTCCTGTTGATGATGAGGGCGCATATCAAATTGCAAGCCGTTCAAGAGGAACACCTCGTATTGCAAACCGATTGCTTAAACGAAGCAGAGATTTTGCCGAGGTTAAGTATGAGGGCGTCATAACTGCCGAGGCTGCGTCATCTGCACTCAACAGTATGGAGATTGACGAACTGGGACTTGATTCGATTGACCGCAGATTGTTAACAACTATGATTAAGAATTATAACGGCGGTCCTGTCGGACTCGAAACTATTTCTGCCGCAATCGGAGAAGAATCGGTTACTATCGAGGATGTTTATGAGCCGTATCTTATGCAAATAGGATTTTTGGCAAGAACCCCAAGAGGAAGAGTTGTAACCCCTGCCGGTTATAAACATCTCGGATTTGAAAGTAATTCAGACAATCCACAACAGTCATTTGATTTATAAGGAGAAATTATGGGTAGACTTTTTGGCACAGACGGTGTAAGAGGAATTGCTAATAAAGATTTGACAAATGAGCTCGCAATGCAAATCGGTGCGGCGGCTGCCGAGGTTTTGCTTAAAGAATCAAAGAGTGCAAAACCGACTGTACTTATCGGTAAGGATACAAGAGCGTCGGGCGATATGCTTGAAGCGGCACTTACCGCAGGACTTTGCAGCGTTGGATGCAATGTTCTTTCTGTCGGCATTGTTCCTACTCCGGCGGTTGCATATCTTGTCGGTCTTTATGAATGTGAAGCAGGAATTATGATTTCAGCTTCTCACAACCCTTGCGAATATAACGGAATTAAAATTTTCCAAAAGTCAGGATATAAACTCGATGATGCACTTGAAGATGAAATCGAAACTATCATTCTTGACAATGCCGAAAAAATCGAATACAAAATCGGCGGTGAAGTCGGCAATGCAACGAGGTGCAAATCTGCTGTAAAAGATTACATTGAGCATGTTGTTAAAACAACAAATGTTAGCTTTGACGGACTAAAAATCGCTCTTGACTGTGCTAACGGTTCGGCAAGTGTATGTGCAAAAGAGATTTTCACTTCACTCGGTGCAAAATGTTTTATGCTTTCTGACACTCCTGACGGAGTAAACATCAACGACAAGTGCGGTTCAACTCATCCCGAAGAACTTATGAAATTTGTTAGGGACGCAGGTCTTGATTTAGGTCTTGCATTTGACGGTGACGCAGACAGAATGCTTGCTGTTGATGAAAACGGAGAACTTGTTGATGGCGATAAAGTTATTGCCATTTGTTCTTCAAAGATGAAACAAGAAGGTACTCTTAAAAAAGATACCGCTGTTGTTACTGTTATGAGCAATATGGGTTTTTTCAAGTTCTGCGAGGAAAACGGTATTAGATGTGAAAAAACCGCTGTCGGCGACAGATATGTTCTTGAAAAGATGCTTAAAGAAGGCTATAATATCGGCGGCGAACAATCGGGACATGTAATATTCCTTGATTATGCCACAACAGGCGACGGCGAACTTTCAGGCGTTCAGCTTCTTGAAGCTGTTGTAAAAAGCGGAAAAAAGTTGTCGGAGCTTGCTTCTGTTATGCAGGTTTATCCTCAAGTGCTTATCAATGTTAAAGTGTCGGCTGAGGGCAAGAAAAAATATAATAATGACGAATATATCATTGCCGCAACTCAAAAGGCTGAAATGGAACTTATGGGTGACGGCCGTGTACTTGTAAGAGTCAGCGGTACAGAACCGTTGGTCAGAGTTATGCTTGAGGGTAAGGATATAAATCATATACAAAAACTCGGTGAGCAAATTGCCGAGGTAGTCAAGGAAAGACTTTCATAATGAGATATTCAAAAGATTGGAAAGATTACGAATTGATTGACTGCTCTTGCGGTGAAAAGCTTGAACGCTGGACAAGAGAAATCTTAGTTAGGCCAGACCCGCAGGTTATTTGGAAAAGCGAAAAAAATCACAAACTGTGGTTTCAGCCAAATGCAAGATATGTCAGGTCAAAAACAGGCGGAGGTAAATGGCAGGTGTTTTCGCATATGCCGTCTGCTTGGCAGGTTAGATATAAGGATTTGACTTTCAACATCAAAACAATGGGCTTTAAGCACACAGGTTTGTTTCCGGAACAAGCCGTCAATTGGGATTATGTAAGAGAACTTATCAAGAATTCCGATAAAGAGCAGGTTAAGGTTCTAAATCTTTTTGCATACACAGGTGCAGCTACAGTTGCTTGCCTTAAAGAGGGTGCAAGCGTTGTGCATGTTGATGCTTCAAAGGGAATGACTAATTGGGCAAAGGAAAATGCACAGGCTTCGGGCGTTGCCGACGGTGATGTCAGATGGATTGTTGACGATTGCATTAAGTTTGTTAAAAGAGAATACAGGCGAGAGAATAAGTACGACATCATCATTCTTGACCCACCGTCATACGGCAGAGGTCCAAAGGGTGAAATTTGGCACCTTGAAGAATGTTTGTACGACTTTATGCTTGAAGTTGAAAAAGTGCTTTCCGATGAGCCTATTGCAGTTATTCTTAATTCATACACAACAGGACTTTCCGCTTCTGTTATGAAGTACATACTTGATGATGTTATAACATCAA
>CABQCC010000145.1 GCA_902462495.1 uncultured Eubacterium sp.
TAATTCGGTTGATTATATTTGGCGTGTTTCAGGAGCTTTATCGACTGCCTGATAACTTTTCTTTTTTTACTATGCTTTTTATATAGGTTATCAGCACAGTGCCTACAATAATGCCCGTGGCAAGACCGAAAGTGACAATAACGGTTGATTTTAAGTTTGTCCAAAACATTACCTTGTCACTATCCAAAAGTCCTTTCATTGTGTAGTACAATGCACCTCCGGGAATTAGCGGAATTGTGCCCGGCACAAGATAAACATTTGACGGAGCTTTTAGGATTTTGCCCATAGCTTGGCTGTATAAATAAACAAACAGAGCCGCCGCAAAGTTCGATATAAGCATACTGTCGGTTAAGTGGAAAATCAGCAAATAGAGTGCCCAGCCAATACCTCCGCCGATTGTAGATGCAATTACATTTTTTTCGCTTACTCTGAAGAAAATTGAAAATCCCAGAGCACCTGTTGTGGCTGTGATAATTTGGAGTATAGTTCTGCTCATTTTAACCCTCCTATCATTATCATAGAAAGCGCATATCCTGCGGCAATTGCAACAGCGGTCAGCAATGCTTCAATAAATTTGTAAAGACCCGCAACAATGTCCTTGTTGAACATTTCTTGTATGGAGTTTACAAGTAAAAGTCCCGGGATGAACAGCATAATGTCGCCAATCATCACCTTGTCAAGATTGTGTCCCAATCCGATTTTTGTGCATAGGATTGCAAGCAAACCTGCCAAAAAACTTGCCGTAAAGGTGTAAACAATGTTGTTGATGTTTCGCAGTTTGAAATGATTGTCCATAAAGTAGATGAACAAACCGATAACCGCCGCAGCAAGTCCGTCATATATTTCACCGCCGAAAAACACAGCAAAACTGCCTGCCGCAACCGCATATCCGATGCATTTGATAAACGGCTTGTGCTTTGCCTTTTTTGGGTGTTTAATCAAATCGCTGAGTTCTTCAACGCTCGGCTTCTTTTCGCAAATGAATTTGAAAAGATTGTTCAATTCTTCGCTTCTGCCGAGGTCTGTTCCGCTTTTTGTAACACGCACACTTTGTGTAAAATGCTTGCCGTCATCGTTTTTTATTGTCGCAACAATCAGGCTTGTAACAGCATAAATTTCTGTATGCTCAAAGCCGTAAACCTTGCATATTTTTATCAATGAATCCTCAACTCGTTTTACCTGCGTTCCGGTAGAAACATATTGACTGCCAAAGTCAAGCAAACACTCAAGGAACAAATCACATTGTCTATCCGTCATATTTTTACCTCTCTTATTTTTATTATAAGTTTACCCACGATTTTGTCAATACATATTGCGTATATTTAATTGACAAAATAAAATGCGTAATATATAATTTATTTGATATTTTTTAGAGGGAGCTTATTATGAAAAAAATGCTCAACGGTGCTTGGCTTTTTAAGCAAAGCACGGAAAATCACTGGTCAAAAGCAACTGTTCCGGGTTGTAATTTTCTTGATTTGATGGCAAACGGCGTGATTGACGACCCGTTTTTAAAACTTAACGAAAAAGATGTCGAATGGGTCGGCAAGGCTGATTTTGAATACAAACGCACATTTGATGTTTCAAGCGGAGAACTTTCTGCAAACAGAGTTTTGCTGTGTGCTAATATGCTTGACACTATTTGTGATATTTTCGTAAACGGCAAATTTGTTGCTTCGTCTGATAATTGCTTTGTCAAATTCGAATTTGATGTAAAAGAATTTCTTGTTGACGGCGAAAATGAACTTTTGATTTATTTTCATTCTCCCGTCAATTGGGTCAAGGATAAATACAAGGCTTGCATAACTCCTATGAATTCAAACGGTCAAAACGGCATTGTTCATATCCGCAAGCCTCAATGTCACTTCGGTTGGGACTGGGGTCCTGTACTTCCGTGCAGCGGTATTTCGGATGATATTTATCTTGAATTTGTCAACGAAGGCAGAATAGATGATTTTTCCGTTTCGCAAGTTTGCAATATAACCGATGCAACCGTTGATGCAAAAATCGATTACACCTCATATAAAGATTGCGAATGTAGAATTATTCTCACTTCACCGAGCGGGGAAGTTCTCATTTCAGACGGCAACTCTGCTCATTTTGAAATTGAAAATCCCGAACTCTGGTGGACTTATGATTTGTCCGAAAAATCGGAACAATCGCTGTATACCGTTTCTGCCGAATTACTTTGCGACGGCTGTGTTGTTGACGAATGTTCAAAGAAAATCGGTATTCGCAAAATCGAACTTAACAGGGAACTTGATGGCTATGGCAAAAACTTTCAGTTCAAGATTAATGATGTGCCTATCTTTGCCAAAGGTGCAAACTATATTCCGCCGGACAGTTTCATAACCCGTTTTGGCGAAAAGGAGCTTAATTATCTGCTTGATGCCTTTCAGTTTTCAAATATGAATGTGCTCCGTATTTGGGGCGGCGGATATTACGGCAGCGACGCTCTTTATGATGAGTGCGACAGGCGAGGAATTCTCGTTTGGCAGGACTTTATGTTTGCATGTCAGGCTTATCCTTTCTTCAATGACGACTTCCTCCAAAATGTGAAAAAAGAGATTGCATATAATGTAAAGCGTATTTCCTCTCATCCGTCGCTTGCACTTTGGTGCGGAAACAACGAAATTGAGGATATGCATATGGCTTGGGTCAATATGCCAAAATATATTCTGTGGACAGAAAAGTTCTTTTGGCAAATCCTTGAACCTGAAATCAGAAAATATGACACTCAAACACCGTATACACAAGGCTCTCCAATCGGCAAAGCACACAACGAGGGCGTGTATGCCGACAATATCGGCGACACTCATTTGTGGGGCGTTTGGCACGGCTTAAAGCCTATGAAGTATTACAGAAAGCGAATGACTCGTTTTTGCAGTGAATTCGGCTTTGAATCTCTGCCTGATATGAACAGCATTCGCATTTTCGCCGACAAGTCGGATTATGACCTTAACAGCCCTGTTTTTCTCTCTCACCAAAAGTGTATGAACGGCAACGACAAAATGGTTTATTATATTGCAGGTCGTTTTGATTTGCCTGTTCATTTCAGGGATTATGTTTACCTTTCGCAGGTCACACAGCTTGAATGTATCAGGGACGCAACCGAACATTGGCGTAGAAATAAAGGCAGATGCAACGGCTCTATGTATTGGCAGTTCAACGATTGTTGGGGCGTTTGCTCGTGGTCGAGTATAGATTATTACGGCAATTATAAGGCACTTCAATATGGTGCAAAGCATTTCAATGCACCTCTCACTGTGTCGTTTGAAGATACCAAAGAATACATCAAAGTGTTTGTTCTCAATGACAAGCTGACTCCGCAAGAAGTTGAACTTAAATATTCGCTTTTTGATTTTGAAAAGGGTATAATCGAAACAAAGTCGTATGATGTAACCGTTGAAACAAGGGCGTCATTTGATATTCCTGTTTCGTGGCTCAACGATTATGACAAAAAGTCAACAGGCATTGTTGCAAGCATAAAGCAAAACGGC
>CABQCC010000146.1 GCA_902462495.1 uncultured Eubacterium sp.
TGTTGCCACCTTTACTGCGTAGACGCCCCCTTTTGTCTGCGTTGCAGACATTTCCCCCGATTAACGGGGGAATCACCTTTTAAAAAAGTGGAGGCATAAATCGGTTGGATATATAGGCGTGTTTCAGAAGCTTTATCGACAGCCTATTATAGATAGTTGAATGGATTTACTCTTGTACCATTCACACGCACCTCAAAGTGACAGTGCGGACCTGTTGAGTTTCCTGTTGAACCGCTGCGAGCGATAACCTCACCCTTTGTGACATGTGAGCCGACACCTACAAGAAGTGTGGTGTTGTGTGCATAAAGAGTTGAAAGTCCGTTGCCATGGTCAATAACAAGGTAGTGACCGTAGCTGTAGTTGAGGTTCTTTGCGATGATTACCGTGCCAGATGCTGCGGCATAAACCGGTGAACCCGATGAAACAGGGAAGTCAACACCGCCGTGGTAACGACCGCTTGAATAGTTTGGATAGCCTGCGGAAATCGTGCGTGAATTGGTTGGATAACCGAGAGTTCCGCTGTATGCACCGCTTCCGTGCGAACCGCTTGTTGAGCCTGTGTTTGCAGCCTGAGCCTTGCGGATTTCTTCTGCAATTTGTGCCTCAATTCGAGCCATTTCTTCCTCGTTGTCCGAGATGCTTTCTTTGTATTCGGCAGTTTGGCTGTTGAGTTTGCGCATCATTGCGTTTGCTTCGCTGACCTCTTTGTCAAGTTCTTTCTTTGAAGCGTTGACGGTTGCAATGTTGCTGTCGAGCTTGTTCTTTTGTGACTGGAGCTTTTCCTTGTCTTTTTTGAGTTCTGCTCTTTTTTGTTCCAGGTTTGCCTTGTCTTTTTCAATCTCGTTCATCTTGTCCATAAGGTCGTTGAGAGTTTTGCTGTCCTTTTGCGAAACAGACTTAATCATCTCAGAACGGGTGAGAATTGAACTGATGTCGGTGCTTGTGAGGAGCACTTCAAGGTTGCTTGCGTGACCGGAAACATACATTGCACGGAGTCTTTGGCAATATTCGTCAAAGGTCTTGTCAAATTCAGCCTGTTTTGCGTCAATGTCGGCTTGAATTTTGTCGATTTGCGCACCTGTGTCCGAAATGTTTTTCTTAACCTTGTCGATGTTGCTTTGGAGTGCATTCGACTCTGCTTTAAGGGTGCTGATTTTGTCCTTGAGTGCTTGAATTTTTACATCAAGAGCAGATATGTACTCCTCTGTGTTTTTCTTTTGACCGGAAAGTTTGTTGATTTTTGATTGAGCTGCGTCAATCTGACTTTGAATTTTTTTCTGCTTGTCACGAAGAGCAGAAGTGCTTGCGGCGTAGGTGGATGATGTTCCGCCCACAACGCTGAAAGCAAATGCCAATGACAATATCAAAGAAATTATTTTTTTACCGTTAAACCGCACTTATCTCACTGCCTTCCTTTGTAAGATATTTTCTCATAGTAATGAGCGAACCGCCGACACCGCTGACAATGCCGATAGCAACAAATACTCCGAGCATAATCCAAGCGTAATTCATGAAGTTAAGCGGTTCTAAACCTATTGAGCTGAACACATCGCCGAATCGACTGATGGCAAGCTCGTATATTCCCCAAACGGCGAACAACGACAGAACACCTGCCACAACGCCGAGAATGATACCCTCAACAACAAACGGAAGCTGAACAAAGCTGTTTGTTGCACCAACCGATTTCATAATGCTGATTTCAAGTCGGCGAGAATATACCGTAAGTTTGATTGTGTTTGAAATGATGAACAGAGAAATTGCAAAGAGAACAGAAATTATAACTATTGAAATAATGCTGATGCCGTTTGAAATCTTAGCCAGCTTCTTTGCAAGGTCGGTGTTTTGTCTTACGGTGTCGATATGGTCAAGCTTTTTGATTTGCTTAACCGTGGAGGTGAATTGCTCCAAATCTTTAACCGTAACTTTGTATGCGTCAGGCAACGGAATTTCATCGGTTTGCTCGGTGAAAAATTCTGCCTGTGCTTCGTCCATTGTTGCAATTTGTTCTGCCCAAGCGTCCTCTTTTGCAACAAATTCGATTTTTTGCACATTGTTGAGGCTTTGAAGTTCAATGCCCAATTCGTCAATGTCGGCATCTGTTGCTTCGTCATCAATGTACACCATAATAACATTTTCGTTTTCGATTTTTTGAACAAGAGAATCAATGTTCAAAAAAATCATTGAAGCCGAACCGATGAGAACCAAACAACTGAGCAATACGCATATTGATGCAATAGACATCATACGGTTTGTCCAAGTGTTGCGAAAGCCCTCTTTTACAAGGTATCTGAAACTTGCTCCGGACATTATTGCTCACCTCCCTGTGCCAATTCGTTGAGGTCAACTGTGCCCTCGGTTTTGTCGTCTGCCAATGAAGTGATGCCGTCTGTGTTGAGTGCATCACTTTCTTCCAAGTCCTCAAAAACTTCTGTCAGATTTTCGTTCTTGACATCTTGCTCAAAGTAGAACATATCGTTTTCTTTCTTTGTTTCCTTGGTCTTGAATTTTGCAAAAGTCGGGTCAGGGGTATCGGATACAACCTTGCCCTTTTGAATTACGATAACACGGCGTTGGAATGTACGCACAAGGTCGTGCTCGTGAGTAACCATAACAACGGTTGTGCCGCTGTTGTTGATTTTTGTAAGAAGTTCAACAATCTCGTGGCTCATTTCAGGGTCTACATTTCCGGTAGGCTCGTCCGCAATGATGAGGTCAGGATTGTTAACAAGCGCTCTTGCAAGCGAAACTCTCTGTTGCTCACCGCCCGACAATTCGTTTGGCATTGAGCGTGCCTTTTGGCTGAGTCCTACAAGCTGAAGAATGTATGGCACTCTTTTTCTGATTTCTTTTTCCTTTGTTCCGATAACACGCATTGCAAATGCAACATTATCGTAAACGGTCATTTTCGGAATAATTCTGAAGTCCTGGAAAACAATTCCCATTGTTCTTCTGTAGTACGGAACCTGACGCTTCTTCATTTTTGTTGAAGCGTATCCGTTTACAATTACTTCGCCCGAAGTCGGCTTTTCCTCGTGCATAATGAGTTTTAAGAATGTACTCTTACCTGCACCCGATGAGCCGACGATGAATACAAATTCGCCGTCCTCGATTTTGATGTTGACATTTTCGAGGGCGTGTGTATCGTTGCTGTCGTAGACTTTTGTTACATCTCTGAATTCTATCACAGCGCTCACTCCTATCTTTTTGTGAATAATTATATCAAGTAATAAAAATCGTAAAATTCGGTTTTACCCAATAAGTATATATATAATATAACATAATCACACAAATATCAAGTGTTTTATGTTGCTATTTTGTAAATTTTGTAACAGATTTGTAAATATTTCCAATTGGCTAATAAAAAACCTCCCCTTGTTTTTGCCAAGGGAAGGTCGCAGCGTGTCGAAAAAATGTTTTTGACACGCTGTAGGCTGTTGAGAAAGTTTCTGAATTTCGTTTTCTTGCG
>CABQCC010000147.1 GCA_902462495.1 uncultured Eubacterium sp.
ACAAAGCCGCCGTTGTCGTTCCCAGGTTTCACTTTCTACCTAAATTATAGCAATTCAATCAAATTCGGTCAATAGCAATCAATAACTTTCGGCATATTTGCGCAATTTTGCCCTTTTCGTTGTTCAAATTACACTAATACAAAAATAAAAATGCCCACTTTTGACTGATTTTATTCATTCAATCAAAAAAGTGAGCATTTGAACTTAACCCCTCAGTCGCACATAAAGTGCGACAGCTCCCCTAACCATTAGGGGAGCCTTAATAGGGTTTAATATTTACTTTGTCTTAACTTTTCTAACGGTTGACCACTTTGAGTATGTCTTTTTGCCGTTTACGGTTTTGTATGAACGAACACGAACATAGTATACCTTTTTAGCTTTGAGTTTTTTAATCTTAACCTTTGTTGATTTTTTGCTTACCTTGAAGGTCTTTTTATTCTTTGAGAACTTCTTGTTTGTTGCGATTTGAACCTGATAAGCAGAAACACCGGCAACTTTTTTCCACTGTGCCGTGATTGACTTTTTACCTGCCGAAATCTTTTGAACCTTTGTCTTTGCAGGTGCTGTTGACTGTGGCTTTGCGGTTTCAGGCTTTGTGGTAGGTGCAGGTTTTGTCGGTTTTGTTGTTGGCTCTGAATAAGTAATATCCTTGATTTTCTGCTCGCAAGCATTGTCAAAATATGAAAGTGCACGGAGCGCATCTGCTGTTGCAAGCTGATTTTCAGCCATAGCGCCTGTCTTCCAATCGGCAGCCAAAAAGACACCGTTCTTGTTCTTGCTTTCAAAATTTTTGAGAAGCTGATAAGCCTCGTAAGCCTTATCAAAATCGCCTGCTACCGAATAAGCCATCATTGCATAGGCAGTAGAGTCTGCATTTTCGCTTGTTGTGTACTTATCGTCTGAATAATAGCCTTTTGCTTTCTTATACTTTGAAACAACATTAACAGCATCATTGAAATTTGCCTGATATTGAGCCTTGTAAGACGCAATTGATGAAGCATACATTGCTGTGTTGTCGCAAGAAACGCCCCAATAATCATATCCTGAACCTACTTTGTAGCTCTTTGACATTTGGTCAATCAAAGCCTTTGCCAATTCGTCATTGCCGATTGCCTTGCAAGCCTCAACAATACATCTGTAAAAATACGGATTTGAAACATTCTTGTTTGTCTGTGCAAAAGTTTCGAACGCTTGCTTAACATTATAACCGCCAAAGTTTGTTACATCCTTGCCGAGAATTGTCAAAACATCAATTGCAACAGCATAGTAAACAAGATTTTCAGAATCTTCGGTTTCTTTAGCCTGTCTTGCCATAATCTTGCCGTTGTTTGCCTTGAGATTGCTTTCAAGTGCGGTGAGATATTCCGACACATCTCCGCCTGCCTGTGCAAACTTGTGCACCTCATATGAATTTGCAACTGTCTGCGGTGTTGAAGCCTTGAGATAATTCATTGCGCCGAGCATATCTGCCTTTGCCTCAACCTGTGCTGTTGCAATATCTTTGACGCTTAACGATTTTGTTTCAGCTAAAGCCGAAAACGGAACTACTGCCGAAAAAATCATAACTGCCGACAGCAAAACTGATAATAGTTTTTTCATTACTTTTACCTCCTTATAAATAAAAAAACTCTGTTTGTAGACAGAGAATGCAAAAGGGTATAGTAATCCCATACTATACTGTATTTCCTTGCTTTCCCATTGCCCAAAAGCGAAAATAAAGCTTAAAACTCGTCTCCCGACTTATGATATAGCAAAGCTTGACTTTGCACCTTCTCGTGTTACCGATGGCGTTGCAAAATCTTCGTCAAATACGGTAATGGCGGTTGCTCGGGATTCTCACCCGATTCCGTTTGAATTAAGCCATTTCTACTTGATTATACACCTAATTATCAATTTGTCAATAAACTCTTGAAATATAATGATATATATAATAAAATAATATTAATAATATATGAGGTAACCGCTATGAAGAACATTTTATTTTATAAGAAAAAAGCAAAAGCTTGGGAAGAAGCGCTTCCTGTCGGTAACGGCAGAATAGGTGCAATGGTTTTCGGCAACCTAAAAACAGAGAGAATCGCTCTCAACGAGGACAGCCTGTGGTCGGGCTATCCAAAAGATTTGAACAAAAAAGATGCCGGAAAATATCTTGAACCGTTGAGAAAGGCAATTTTATCGGGCGACCACAAAACCGCAAAAGAAATTGCAAACAGAAATTTTCACGGTCACTGGAGCGAGGCTTATCTTCCGTTCGGCGACCTTAACATCGAATATTCAAAATCAACAAAAAAAGGATACGAGCGTACACTCGACCTTGAAAAAGGATTGTCAATCACAAAAAGCGACTTGCTCACTCAAACAGTTTTTGTAAGTTGTCCTTCACAGCTTTTGGTGGTTAATGTCAAGGCAAACGAACCGATAAGTGCAAGGGTTCAGCTTTTCAGCAAGCTTCGCCATAAGTGTTATACGGATGAGGATATGCTTGTTATCGAGGGCAAAGCTCCCGAAATTTGTATGCCGCCTTACTACAACACCGGCAATGTGTTTGACTACGGTGAAGGCGGAATGAGTTTTGCAGGCGGTGTCAAGTCAGGAACAGCCGGATCTGTTGCACTTTTGGGTGAAGGCGCAATGAGTTTTGCGGGTGCTGTCAAAGTGCTTGGCACGGCTACTTTTGACGACGATACCATCGTGATTACAAACCAAACCGAATTCACTCTTTTGGTATCGCTTGCAACAAATTTTGTTGATTTCAAGTCAATGCCTGAGGGTGACGCACTTGAAAAAGCAAAGGAACACTTTGTAAACATCAGACCGTACAATGAACTTTTGCGTGAGCACACAGACGATTTTTCTGCGCTGTTCAACAGAGTTGATGTTGATTTTGGCAGCGAAAGAGCAGATGTTCCGACCGACAAGAGATTAAAACAATTCAAAAAAGGCGCAGACGACAACAATCTCATTGCGCTCCTTTTCCAATACGGCAGATACCTCACTATTTGCTGTTCTCGTTCAGGCACACAGGCAATGACGCTTCAGGGCATATTCAACCCTCACTTGCGTGCGCCGTGGTCATCAAGCTACACCACCAACATCAACACCGAAATGAACTATTGGTGCACAGATATTTGCAATCTTTCGGAATGTTTTGACCCGTTCTTTGAGCAAGTCAAAAAGATGTGCATAAACGGCGAAGTTACCGCAAAAGATTACTATAA
>CABQCC010000148.1 GCA_902462495.1 uncultured Eubacterium sp.
AAGAATATCCTGCGCCTTTTCCGGTGATGACTTCTTTGCCGCACTTCCTGAACTTACAGGCAGAGTAAATGACCGTGCAATCCTCCGTGCAATCCACTTCTTTAACGAAAACAAGAGAGTCGAAAAAGCTGTTGAATGTCTTGAAAACAACGATTTTGAGGGCTTCAAGCAGGTTATTATTGATTCGGGTCGTTCATCATTTATGCTCAATCAAAATGTTTACACTCCAAAAAATCCAACTGAGCAAAAGCTTTCTTTGGCTCTTGCAATCAGCAAGGAACTTCTTGACGGAAAGGGTGCTTGGAGAGTTCACGGCGGTGGATTTGCAGGCACAATTCAGGCTTTTGTTCCAAATGATATGCTTGATGTATACAAGAAAACAATCGAGGGCGTGTTCGGAGAAGGCAGTTGCCATGTTCTCATTATTCGTCCTGTCGGCGGAACACAGGTAATATAACACTTCGGTGCTGATGAAAGGGGCAATGTCAGATGAAGTATGTTTTTGTAGTTAATCCTATTGCAGGAAATGATAACAAGAAAAAGTTGTTTTACAGAATCAAGTCCGCATTCCGTCAAATTGATGACGATATGATTATTGAGGAAACTCACAAGCGTGGTGACGCTAAAATTATCAGCGCCGAATATGCAAAAAAATTCGGTGCGGACTGTGTCATTGTGACCTGTGGCGGTGACGGCACCGTGCACGAGGTTGTCAACGGTCTTGCCGGGACAGACACCCCTATGATGGTCTTGCCTCTTGGTATGGGCAATGACTTTGCAAAGAAAATTTATGATACCAAAAATATCAATGTGGAAAATGTTATTAAGTCGTTCGGTCTTTACAACGGCAAGATTAAATATGACATAAAACCTATTGATATTATTGATTATAACGGCGAAAAAGGCGTGAATGTTTTGTCCTTTGGTCTTGACACTCTTGTTGAAACTATGGGCAGAAAAATTGCTGCAAAAGCACCGTTTTTGGGACATCACGCTTACAAAGTTGCTGTTGCGCCTATTATCGCAAAGCCTATTCATTACACAATTTCGTACAAACTCAACTGCGTTGACAAGGCTACAGGCAGTGAATTTACCGTTGAGCAAAGCAACAAGGACTATGCTCTTATGGCTATTTGCAACGCAAGTTGGTACGGAGGAAGCTTTTGTCCTGCGCCGAATTCGGTGCTTGATGACGGACTTCTTGATGTGTGCCTTGTCAACGGTGTTTCGCTTGCAAAGGCTCTTAATTTGATACCTAAGTATTCAAACGGTACTCTTAATGAAAATACCGACAGCGTTTGCACAAATTACTACATAAAATCAGGCAAGGTTTATATGGAGGACGGTTCTCCGCTTATAGGCAACTGTGACGGCGAAAACTTTAATTATTCCGAGCTTGAATTTAAGGTTGAACCAAAGGCAGTTAAACTTTGTGTAATCAAGGATTAAGCCTTGATTATTTGCTAAATCAAATAAAAAAACAAAACCGTTTTGAATTGGTGCTCCAATCCAAGACGGTTTTTGATTTTGTGTGATTATTGTTTTTTGTCAAACACAGGATACATTCTGCGATAAAGGGAATTGATGTGCTTGAAGTAGTCGGTGTCAATGCTGTCGATTGTTTCCCTTGTGGTGCGGAATCTCCAGTTTTTTTCAGGCACGCCGGGAATGTTCATTCTTGCGTCCGAACCGAAACCGCACATATCCTGAAGTGCAATGATTGCTACATTTGACGCACTCTGCCATACTGCCTCAATAATTGCACGGCAAGAGGCACTTTGGTATCCGCCCTCGCCCCAATTATCACCCTTGAAATGGCAGTAATCAAGTGCAAAACGGCGTTCATCTTCGCTTGCTTCCCATAACCAACCGAGAATTGTGTTGTTGTCGTGAGTACCGACATAATTTATGCTGTTTTGACCTGCGTTGTGCGGCATATGTGACGAATCGGAATTTGGGTCAAAGCCGAATTGAACCACTTTCATACCCGGAAAGCCCGTGTCTTTAAGGAGTTCCACAACATCTTCGCCGAACACTCCCAAATCCTCTGCAATGATAGGTGCGTCTTTGCCGAATCGTTCAAACACCTTGTCAAAGAAGTCCATTTTTGGACCGTCTGTCCATTCGCCGACTTTTGCGGTTTCGCTGTCGGCAGGTATCTCCCAATATGACGCAAATGCTCTGAAATGGTCTATTCTCACGGTGTCGTAGATTTTTAGATTGTGCTCAAGTCGTGACAGCCACCAGCTGTAGCCGTCCTTTTTCATAGCCTCCCAATCGTATATCGGGTTGCCCCAAAGTTGACCGTCCTCGCTGAAATAATCAGGCGGAACTCCCGCAACTTTTTCGGCTTTCAAAGTTTTTTCGTCAATCAAAAACATCGGCAGATTTGACCAAACATCAACGCTGTCCATAGCCACATATATCGGCATATCACCGATAACCGCAACGCCTTTTTTGTTGGCATATTTTTTGATTTCCGCCCACTGCTTGTAGAAAATATACTGCACAAATTTCCAAAACGCGGCACTTTCTTCGTAGTCGTAAATCTTTTTGATGCACTCAAAATAATGTGCGTGTTCGCTTGACCATTCCCACCACGGCTTGAAGTTTTCCTGCTCCTTAACCGCCATAAACACAGCGTAATCGGTGAGCCACGGATTGTCAATTTCAAACTGCTTGATGTCAGATGCAAGTTCCTCGCCAACATTCAAAAACGCTTTTTTGAGCGTTGCAAGTCGTTTTTCGAGGGCGAATTCATAGGCGGCGGTGTACGGAGTGCCGTCATAGATGTTTTCGCTTATGTCCTCGTCGGAAATAAGCCCCATATCTTTCAGCCCCTGTGGGTTTATGTATATGTAATTTCCTGCAAACGCCGACGGCGAACAGTACGGAGAATTTGCATTGTCGGTCGGATTGAACGGCAAAACCTGCCAATATGTGAATCCCATATCGGCTATTCTGTCAACAAAATGTTTTGCGTTTTCGTCCAAAACCCCGACTCCGTATTGTGACGGCATTGAACTTAAATGGAGCAGTACACCCGCTCCTCGTTTTTTTAGCATAATTTTCACCTTTTGTCTTGTTTTCAGTCCTGTTAATTTTACCATTGACGGAATTAAAAATCAATGTACAAGTTATATAAAATATTTCTTATTTCTTTATATATAATTTTTATATTATT
>CABQCC010000149.1 GCA_902462495.1 uncultured Eubacterium sp.
TGATTATCCACTTTTTAATTGCAAAATCATCCCTGATTTTCTTTGTAAGATAGCCCTCTTTGTCACGGCTCGGAATATAGTAGCAAACATCCGCCCCTTTATTACGCAGAAAATCCACAAGCAAAGTTGTGGATGTAACACCGTCGCAATCGTAGTCGCCGTAAACACAGATTTTGTCACCGTTTTCAATTGCTTCACTAATTGTGAAAACAGCCTCGTCCATATCTGCCATATCAAACGGAGATGACAACATAAATTCGTCTGCCATAAAGTTGACAACATCCAAGTCGTCAACAATTCCCCTTGATACCATCAAAAATGCAACAAATGGGTCAATATTAAATTTTTCGCTGATTTGGGAGGCACGCTCCTTGTCAGCCTGTCTGATTACCCATCTTTTAATCGCCATTATGAATTTTTGTCTACCTTATGAAATTTCTTTAAATTGCCTGCTTTTTCTGCACGCTTTTGAAGAACAGCCTCAACATCCTCAACGCTTATTCCCTCATTCACCATCATAACAAGTGTGTGATAAATAAGGTCGCAAATCTCGCCGACTGTTTCTTCCTTAACTCCGTTTTTTGCGGCGATAACCATTTCTGTGCTTTCCTCGCCGACTTTTTTCAAAATCTTATCAAGCCCCTGTTCAAAAAGATAGCAAGTGTAAGAGCCTTCCTCTTTTGCATCTTTTCTTGCAAGGATTGTTTCGTAATCGTTTCTGATATAGTCCATATTTTCTCCTGTCAATCCGCTTTGTTAAAATCTATATTGTTAAAAAAGCACGAGTGATTCCCCGTGTGGCAAGCTGCACCTGTTTGCACAACTTTGATGAGCAAAGTGTCGTCATCACAATCGCCCTTTATATCGGTGATTTTTTGCAAATGTCCCGATGTTGCGCCTTTGTTCCAAAGTTCCTGTCTGCTTCTTGACCAAAACCAAGTGTAGCCTGTTTCAAGAGTTTTTTGCAAAGACTCCTTGTTCATATAAGCCAACATAAGCACCTCGCCCGTTGACTCCTCTTGAACAATCGCAGGAATAAGCTCGCTCTTTTTAAAATACTTGTCCAAATCCATCATTTGCAAACCTCCACAGCCTGTCTTAAATCCAAAGTGCCTTTATAAATTGATTTTCCGCAAATCGCACCATAGAGATTTTTATCCCTCAAAGCCACAATATCATCAATATTTGTGACACCGCCCGAAGCTGTTATATCGCAAGAAACCGCTTCGTTGAGCACTGTAAGCTGTTCAATATTCGGACCGCTGAGCGTACCGTCTTTTGAAATGTCGGTATAAATAATGGTCTTAACGCCCATTGCCTCCATCTGCTTTGCAAGGTCGATATAATGAGTGTCCGAACCTTCCGTCCAACCCTCAGTTGCAACAAAGCCGTTTTTTGCATCGATTCCGACTGCGATAAGCTCGCCGAATTCCTTAACAGCCTGTTCCACCAAAGCAGGATTTTTGAGGGCAACAGAGCCTAAAATCACTCTTGAAATGCCGTTGTTCGCATAAAAATCAATGTCTGCCATTGTGCGAATACCGCCGCCGATTTCTACCTTGAGCGGAGTTTGAGCGGCAACATCAACAAAGGTTTGAGAGTTGGCTCTCTCTTTTTTAAGTGAGCCGTCAAGGTCAACCATATGCACCCATTTTGCACCTGCCTGAACAAATCCGTTTGCAGTTTCAAGCACATCATCCGCAACCTGCTCGGCTGTTGCAAAATCGCCCTTGAACAGTCTTACAGGCTTACCGTCTATAATATCAATAGCGGGAAAAATAATCATTAAAGCACTCCTTTTGTTGACAAAACAGAGCCGTCAACATTTTTTGAAACAGCAATTTTCATTGCGTGAGCAACTGCCTTGAAAATCGCTTCAATCTCGTGGTGAGCATTTGAGCCGTAAAGCACATTGATGTGAAGCGTGATACCGCCGTTTACGGCAAAAGCACGCCAGAACTCCTCCGTTACGCAGGTTTCGTAATCACCGCAACACTCTTGCTTGAAATCTGCATTGAACACCAAAAACGGACGGTTTGAAATATCAAGCGACACCTGTGCAAGACTTTCATCCATAGGGATGAAAAACGAACCATAGCGTTCAATTCCGCTCATATCGCCTAGCGCCTGCTTGAACGCCATACCAAGCACAATGCCCGTATCCTCAACGGTGTGGTGAGTGTCTACATCAATGTCACCGTTTACCGTAAGTTTCAATCCGAATCCGCCGTGAACGGCAAAAGCTGTGAGCATATGGTCAAAAAAGCCGATGCCCGTTGAGATGCAAACCTCTCCGCCGTCAAGGTTCAGTTCCGCCTTAATCTGTGTTTCTTTTGTGTTTCTTTCTACTGATGCCGTACGCATAATTTTATCCTTTTAATTATCTAAAAAATCGTTTATGTACGAAAAAGTTAATTATTCAAATCGAACTTTGATTGAATTTGCGTGAGCCGTAAGCCCCTCTGTTTCAGCCAATTTGATAATATCGTCCTTTGCCTCGTGAAGCTCGGCAGGGGTGTAATAGATGAATGACGACTTCTTTACAAAGCTGTCTACACCCAAAGGTGAGAAAAATCTTGCGGTGCCCGAAGTCGGCAAAACATGGTTTGGTCCTGCAAAATAATCACCGAGCGGTTCAGGTGAGAAATTGCCGAGGAACACCGAACCGGCATTGTCAACCTTGCCGACATATTTAAGAGGTTCGGTTACGCAAAGTTCAAGATGTTCGGGAGCAAGCTCGTTTGCAAAGTCAATTGCCTGCATAACATCGTCACAAACAATGATTTCGCCGTAGTTTTCAAGGCTTTCACGGATTATTTCCTGACGCTCAAGGTCTTTGACCTGCTTTTCAATCTCGTGAACGGTTGCTCTCGCCAAATCAATTGAAGTGGTGAGCAAAATTGCAGAAGCCATTTTGTCGTGCTCCGCCTGTGACATAAGGTCGGCAGCCAAAAATGCAGGATCTGCCGTCTTATCGGCAACAATAAGAATTTCGCTCGGTCCTGCAACCATATCAATGTCAACCACACCGTAAAGAAGTCTTTTTGCGGTTGCAACAAAGATATTGCCGGGTCCGACAATTTTGTCTACCTTTGGGATTTTTTCCGTTCCGTAAGCAAAGACTCTATTCTTGTGAATAAATCTAATCCTTCT
>CABQCC010000150.1 GCA_902462495.1 uncultured Eubacterium sp.
TTATTATGCCGAAAAAATCAAACATAAAAAAACGACTTTCAACCTCAAACTTAAATTCTGTAGGCAACTTTTCATAATAGCTGTCAGTGTTTCCGCTACCTGTGTATGTTATATAATTTCTCCAACTCTTTTTTTCTTGTGAGTTAAAAGAAGCATTAGGATTTTTACGGTCGCCGTCAGACTTGCTTGAAAATTCCTGTAAGTCATTATAATAATTCAAATTACTTTCACCAATACATCTGTCCCAATATTCTTTACCAAATTGAAAATTTAATTGGGAATTAAGACTGATGTTTTTGATATAAAGACTAAAGTTAGTCCCACCACTTGATTTATTACTAAAAAGATTAGCTGTAATTGGAAAACAAATATCTTTATTTTCGCCTGTATAAACTGCAACAGCGTCACCCAATCCATTTAAATTGAATTTAATAAAAATGTCAGACTCATGGTCTGAATAAAATTTTTCTGCATTCGGATATTTCCATGAACTTTCTGTAACAATACCCTTATGAAATTCAGTAGGGACTTTATTTAAATTTGTTTCAGCCGGGAGTTTTACAGAAGCTTTAGCAATATTTTCATCAATATACTTCTTTAACTCTTTGTTATTCTCCTCTAACCCTGCGGTAGTCATTTCGGCAGTTGTACTGCCCTCTGTTGCAGAAGCGATGTCCTCTGCAAGTGCCATATACGGAAATGAAGAAATCATCATTATTACCGCAATAAAAAATGCAAAAGTTCTTTTAAAAAATTTTGTCATAAATGTTCCTCCATAAAAATATTCTCTTTTGACAAAAGCATAAAATGCCCATAATTAAAAGACGGCTTATTCTATCATAAACCGCCTTTCACTTCAAGGGAAAAAATATTAGATTTATGCACTTGGTTTGGGAAAATAACTGTTAAATTTGACGATAAAAGACTTAAATGCATTATTTATCTATACTTTCGGCGTTTTGCACGACAGCTTTCTCCTCTGTTGCCTCCCCTTGATAAAAAACAAGGAGAGCCTGATTCATTAAAAAATCGTTAAAATTTTTGCATAATTTCGTCTGCGAGTTCTTCGAGTTCCGAAACATATGCCTCGGTCAGTCTTGTTTTGATAGTCACGGTTTTGTCAACAAGTGTGATGTTTGCCATTTTTTCAAAATGTGCTTTCATCGCCTTAATAGCGCTTGGTGCCCACGAAGCATTTTCAACAAAAGCAACAGTTCTGTTTTGGAACGCCTTATGTGCAAGGCGGTTGAGATAATCCTCCATCGGAGTGAACACACCTGCATCGTATGACGAAGCCATACAAACAAGCACGCTGTGGCGGAATCCGTCCTCAACAGCTTCTGCAAGGTCATCACGGGTGAGGTTGGCAATTGCAACTCTTGGGCAACCCTTTTCTTCAAGAATTTCTTTCAATTTTTGGGCAGCCATCCAAGTGTTGCCGTGGATTGAAGCACAGGCAATGAACACGCCCTCATTTTCAGGCTCATATGCCGACCACTTTTTGTAAAGCTCAATCACTTCGGGAATTGTATCTGTAAGAACAGGACCGTGAAGCGGACAAATCGTTTGAATGTCAAGCTTTTCAGCCTTGGCGAGCAAAGTTTGAACAGGCTTGCCGTATTTGCCGACAATGTTAAAATAATATCTTCTTGCTTCGCAGTTCCAAGCCTCATCAGCGTCAACCGTGCCGAATTTGCCAAACGCATCGGCAGAGAACAAAATCTTTTCACTGCTTTCATACGAAACCATAACTTCCGGCCAATGAACCATAGGAGCCATGGCAAAATTCAATGTGTGTGAGCCGAGTTCGAGAGTGTCTCCCTCTTTGACGGCGATAACTCTTGACGGGTCAACATCGCAAAACTGTGGCAACATTCTGAGTGAAACAGCCGACATAACAAGCTTCATTTCGGGATATTTATCCGCAATTGCCTGAATGCCAAAGCTGTGGTCAGGCTCAAGATGTTGAACAACGAGATAGTCAGGCTTTCTGTCGCCCAACGCTTCGTTCAAATATTCCTGCCATCTGTCAACGGCAATTTTGTCAACCGTGTCCATAACAGCAACTTTTTCGTCAAAAATGACATATGAATTATATGCCATTCCCTTTTCGAGAATATACTGACCCTCAAAAAGGTCAATATCGTAATCGTTTACACCTATGTATTTTACACTATCACTAATTTTAATCATAATTTTTCCTTTCAAATATAAATACTATTTTTAACCACGCTTATCGTAGGGGCGAACTTTGTTCGCCTAATTAATACCTCAATGCTATATACATATTATATATATCTTCTTCGGTAAGTTCAATCGGGTTTCGTTTCATAAGCATTGACATACTCTTTTTTGTCAATTCGTCAATCTGCTCGTCGGTTGTGCATCCGATTTCTTCAAGCGTTGAGCGCATACCCATTCGCTTCTTCATAGCTGAAATTTCATCAGCCATAGCCTGCGGTGACTCAAATCCGCAATCTCTTGCGAACGCAGAAATTCTGCCGTCGGCATCGGCGTGCTCGGCATTGAGCTTCACAAAATAATCGAGTGTGAACGCACAAGCCTCGCCGTGAGGCACACCATAGATATTAGTCAGAGGAAACGAACAAGCGTGAGAGCCTGTTGTCCTCGGATGGCTGAACGCAACGCCCGCAACAATAGAAGCCTCCGCCATTTTTTCTCTTGCTTCCAAATCGTTAGGGTGATTATACGCACGCTCCAAATATTCAAAAACAAGTCGAGCGGAATAGATTGAACACGCAGAACAAATCGGCTGATTGAGAGTTGCCCAATAGCTTTCGATTGCGTGAGACAACACATCAAGACCTGTCGAAGCCGTAACCTGCGGCGGCACGGTGAGTGTCAACACAGGGTCAATGACGGCAATTTTCGGATACATCGCCGGGTCGTTCATCGGTTGTTTCAAATTTTTCGCCATGTCGGTAAGCACAGAAATATTTGTGACCTCGCTTGCAGTTCCCGAAGTTGTGGCAACGGCAATCATAGGTATTGCTTCTGCCGAACTGACAGGCTTTCCGCCGCTGTGATACGGTTCGATTAAGTCGTCGCCCTTTGCAATTGCGCAAGCCGCCTTGCAACAATCCATAGGTGAACCGCCACCGAGAGCCACGGCAAAATCAGCGTTAGCCAGA
>CABQCC010000151.1 GCA_902462495.1 uncultured Eubacterium sp.
AAGCTTTTTATTTCCCCCGGTTGAACCGGGGGTTTAATCTTTGCTGAAGAGACAATAAAAACGCCCCTGTAAAGAATTTCTCTTTACAGGGGCTTGTGTTATTTTTGTGCTGTTTTATCTTGCTTTTGTTGCGATTTCGGTTACGATTCTTGAAAGGAATTCGTCAACAGAGGTTGCACCCTCGTCGCCGTTCTTTCTTGAACGAACAGAAATTGTGTTTGCTTCGATGTCCTTATCGCCAACAATAATCATATAAGGAACTTTCTCCATTTGTGCGGAACGAATCTTGAAGCCTGTCTTTTCGCTTCTGTCATCAAGTTCGCAACGAACGCCTGCTGCCTGAAGTTTTGACATAACCTCACGGCAATAATCCTGATGTCTGTCTGCAACAGGAAGGAACTTAACCTGAACAGGAGAAAGCCAAGTCGGGAATGCACCTGCATACTTCTCGATGAGGAGAGCAAGTGTTCTCTCATAGCAACCGATTGAAGTTCTGTGGATGATGTAAGGGTTCTTCTTTTGACCGTCCTTGTCTACATATTCCATACCGAACTTTTCTGCAAGCATTTGGTCGATTTGGATTGTAACAAGGGTATCTTCCTTGCCAAATACATTCTTGATTTGAATATCAAGCTTCGGTCCGTAGAAAGCAGCTTCGCCAACACCAACCTTGTAGTCGATGCCGAGGTCATCAAGGATAGTTTTCATAACGCCTTGTGCCTCATCCCACTGCTCTTTTGTACCGATATACTTTTCTGAATCTTCAGGGTCCCACTGTGAGAAACGATAGGTCAAATCCTCTTTGAGTCCCAAAACATCCATCATATAGTTTGTGAGTTCAAGGCAAGCCTTGAATTCATCCTCAAGTTGGTCAGGACGGCACATCAAGTGACCCTCTGAAATTGTGAACTGACGAACACGGATAAGGCCGTGCATTTCGCCCGATGCTTCGTTACGGAAAAGAGTTGATGTTTCGTCATATCTGAGCGGTAGGTCACGGTATGATCTTGCTCTGTTGAGATATGCCTGATACTGGAACGGGCAAGTCATAGGACGGAGTGCGAATACTTCCTTGTCCTTTTCTTCATCGCCAAGAACGAACATACCCTCTTTATAGTGATCCCAGTGACCCGAAATCTTGTAAAGGTCCGACTTTGCCATAAGAGGAGTTTTTGTAAGCAACCAGCCTCTCTTTTCTTCCTCATCCTCTACCCAACGCTGGAGAGTTTGAATAATCTTTGTTCCCTTTGGAAGAAGAATAGGCAAACCTTGACCGATGTAATCAACTGTTGTGAAAAGTTCAAGTTCTCTGCCAAGCTTGTTGTGGTCACGCTTTTTAGCTTCTTCAAGAGCGGCAAGATGTTCCTCAAGCATTGAAGCCTTTGGGAATGCGGTACCGTAAACACGGCAAAGCATCTTGTTTTTCTCATCGCCTCTCCAGTAAGCACCTGTGCACTGTGTAAGCTTAAATGCCTTTACAACCTTCATATCCATAAGGTGAGGACCTGCGCAAAGTTCTGTAAATTCGCCTTGCTCATAAAAGCTGATTGGCTCGCCCTTTTCTGCGTGCTCCTTAATAAGTTCAACCTTATAAGGCTCGTTCTTGCTTTCCATAAGAGCAATTGCCTCATCGGCAGGAAGTTCAAATCTCTTGATTTCAGGATTTTCCTTAACAATCTTCTTCATTTCTGCTTCAATCTTTGTCAAATCCTCCGGTGAGAATGACTTTTCAACATCAAAGTCATAATAGAAGCCGTTATCAATAGCAGGGCCGATAGTAAGCTTTGCTTCAGGATAAAGGCGCTTAACAGCCTGTGCCATAATATGAGATGCGGTGTGATTGAATGCCTTTTTGCCGTCCTCGTCATCAAAGGTGAGGATTTCAAGTGTGGCATCGGCATCTACAACAGTTCTCAAATCCTTAACCTCGCCGTTAATCTTGCAGCAGGTTGCGTTTCTGAAAAGTCCCATAGAAATGTCTTTTGTAATGTCGCCGGCTGTCTTTGCTTCGTTATATTCCAAAACTGAGCCGTCTTTTAATGTGATTTTCATAATCTAATCCTCCTTAAAAATAAAAAAAACACCCTGAAAAACAGGGTGAATAAAATCCACGGTTCCACCTGAATTGCGATTGAACAATCGCCTCTCAATGCTCTGTAACGGGAGCTCCCGACCTGTATTAAAGGTGCTCAGAGGCGGTAACAAACTCTGCTTGACACATTCTTTCACCAACCGAATGCTCTCTGAAGTCGCCCAAAAGCCGTCATATCCTCATCAAAGATTTTTGATTATTTTTCTTTCGAAAGTATAATAGCACTGTTGTTTTTATTTGTCAAGCCACAATTTTTTCGACACAAATTATACTATACATTGTAAAATAATTTCTTGACAAATACTACATATTGAAGTATTATATTTGTGACATTCTGTATAATAACCTGTTGAATATTTGGTTATCAAATGTCAAAATTGCATAAAACTGTACCTTTTCTGATGAATTGAAATTAACAATTATGTAAAAATTTAAAACAGAAGGAGGTGCTATTGATATGAAAGTAAGTATTATTGTTACTATAGTGATTGCCCTTGTGTGCATTGCTCTTTTTGGTGTTTTGGGATTTATGCTTGGCTACACCAAGAGAGGAAAGACCGATACCGCAAAAATCGGCGATGCAACCGAGCAGGCAACAAAGATTTTGAATAATGCGCTTTCCGAGGCTGAAAGCACAAAGAAAACTCAGCTTATGGAGGCTAAGGACGAAATCCACAAACTTCGTTCAGACGCAGACAAAGAAATCCGTGAAAGAAGAAACGAAGTTCAAAAACAAGAAAAAAGACTTAACCAGCGTGAAGAATATCTTGACAAGAGAGCCGACACTCTGGAAAAGAAAAACGAATCATTAAGCGAAAAGCTTAAGTCGGCAGACGACAAATTACTTGAAATCGATGGCATCAAGAAAAGTCAGTTTGATATGCTTGAAAGAATTTCGGGCTTATCACAAGAGGATGCAAAGGCTCAGCTTATGAGTTCCCTTGAATCCGAGCTTGATATTGAAAAGAGCAAAAGAATTCTTGAACACGAGCAAATGATTAAGG
>CABQCC010000152.1 GCA_902462495.1 uncultured Eubacterium sp.
TAACTTTTCATCAAGAGCCGCACAATAGATATCAACATCAGGGTGTGTTTTTTTGAGTACCTCAAGTCCTTCCGGAGCGGCAATCATACACATAAAGCAAATCTTGCGAGGATTTCTGAGTTTAATTTGAGAAATAGCATCTACTGCCGAACCGCCTGTTGCAAGCATTGGGTCAACAACATAAACATCTCTCTTGTCAATATCCTTTGGCAATTTGCAATAGTACTCAACAGGTGTGTGTGTGGTTTCGTCACGATAAAGGCCGATATGACCAACTCTTGCACTCGGAACCATCTTAAGGCAACCGTCTACCATACCGAGACCTGCACGCAAAATCGGAACAAATGCAAGCTTACGACCTGCAAGCTGATTGCACTTTGCAATTCCGCAAGGTGTTTCAACCTCAACGGTTTCCATAGGCAAATCTCTTGTGGCTTCAAACATCATAAGCATAGAAATCTCATTAACAAGTTCTCTAAAATCCTTTGTGCTTGTTTCTACATTTCGAAGAATACTTAGCTTATGTTGAATAAGCGGATGATCGAAAATGACAACTTTTCTTTCCATAAAGTTACTCCTTTTAAACAGTTATGACATAAAATGACATATTTTTATCCTTACTATAATATCAAAAGGCACTTTAGTTATCAAGGATAGTTACACGATTGTAATAATTACAGAAGTTTTTTGAGATACTGTCCCGTATAAGATTTTTTCACCTTGGAAACCTGTTCAGGTGTTCCCTGTGCAACGATTTTACCGCCGCCTTTCCCTCCCTCTGGTCCGAGGTCGATAATATGGTCGGCACACTTGATTACATCAAGATTATGCTCGATAACAAGAACCGTGTTGCCCGTATCAACAAGTTTATTAAGAACGTCGAGTAGCTTGGAAACATCGGCTGTATGAAGTCCTGTTGTGGGTTCATCAAGGATATAAATCGTCTTGCCTGTTGAACGCTTTGCAAGTTCCGTTGCAAGCTTAACTCTCTGTGCTTCACCGCCCGAAAGAGTTGTTGCAGGCTGTCCCAATTTGACATAACCGAGACCGACATCCGACAAGGTTTGCAGTTTTCTTGCAATCTTTGAGTGGGTTGAGAAAAATTCAAGTGCTTCATCAACAGTCATTTCGAGAACATCATAAATACTCTTGCCTTTAAACTTTACATCAAGAGTTTCTCTATTATATCGTTTTCCACCGCAAACCTCGCACGGAACATAAACATCCGCAAGGAAGTGCATTTCAATTTTTACAATTCCGTCGCCCTGGCAAGCCTCACATCTGCCGCCCTTGACATTGAACGAAAATCTGTTTGGACCGTAGCCCTTTGCTTTTGCATCATTTGTTGAAGCGTATAAATCTCTGATATCATTAAACACGCCCGTATATGTTGCAGGATTTGAACGAGGGGTTCTGCCAATCGGTGATTGGTCAATATCAATAACCTTATCAAGGGCGTCAACACCTTTAAATGACGAAAACTTACCTGTATGTTTTTTTGCGTGGTTGAGGACATTGCAAAGATACTTGTATACAATCTCATTAACAAAAGAAGATTTACCCGAACCTGAAACACCTGTTACTGCAACAAATTTGCCGAGCGGAATCTCAACATCAATATTTTTAAGATTATTTTCCTTTGCACCGAAAACAGTGAGTTTTTTACCGTTGCCCTCTCGCCTTTTTGTCGGCACGGGGATGCTTCTCTTACCGCTCAAATATTGACCTGTTATGCTGTTTTCGCAAGCCATAACTTCTTCAGGTGTGCCTGCTGCAATCAATTCACCGCCGTGTATGCCTGCACCCGGACCGATATCAACAAGGAAATCTGCCGCACGCATAGTGTCCTCATCGTGTTCAACGACAATCAATGTATTGCCCAAATCACGGAGATGTCGGAGAGTTTCAAGCAATTTTTCGTTATCTCTTTGATGAAGTCCGATTGACGGTTCATCAAGAATATACAGCACACCCATAAGAGAAGAACCGATTTGAGTTGCAAGTCTGATTCTTTGAGCCTCACCGCCCGATAAAGTGCCCGATTCTCTTGCAAGTGAAAGATAGTCCAATCCAACAGAATTAAGAAATGTAAGTCTTTCTTTAATCTCTTTAAGAACAAGATTGCCGATCATTTGCTCTTTTTCGGTCAATTCAAGATTATTGACAAAATCAAGTTCTTCCGACACAGACATTGAGCAAAATTCATATATATTTTTACCGCCGACAGTAACAGCCATAGCCTCGGGTTTTAATCTTGAACCTTTGCACTCGCCACAAGTACATTCCTGCATAACTTCTTCAATAGCAGTTCTTGCATAGTCGGAAGTAGTTTCGGCATATCTTCGTTTAAGATTATTTACAATACCCTCAAATTCGTTCAAATATGTTCCGCTACCGTACGAAGTAACACGCTTCATTTTCAGTTTTTTGCCGTCTGTTCCATAAAGGATAGCGTGTAAGCCCTCATAATTAATCATTTCAACGGGCATATCAAGAGAGAAGTTATATTCCTTTGCAAGTGCATCCATATACATCTTTGCAATAGAACTGCCCTCAGCAACATTCCAACCGCTTGCTTTGATTGCTCCTTGATTAATCGACATCTTTTTATCGGGAATAATCAAATCGGGGGCAATTTCTTTGAATGTTCCGAGTCCGTCACATTTTTTACAAGCACCAAAAGGATTGTTAAACGAGAACATTCTCGGACTCATTTCCTCAATTGACACTCCGTGTTCGGGACAAGCATAATTGAGCGAGAACAATTCCTCATTTTCGCCGTTTATATCAACAATCAGCAAGCCGTTGCCGATTTTAGTAGCAGTTTCCACGCTGTCGGTAAGTCGTGATTGAACACCATCTTTGATTATAATTCGGTCAACAACAACTTCTATATTATGTTTTTTTGTTTTGGACAGTTTTATTTCGTCCTGCAAATCAACAATTTCACCGTCAATTCTGCAACGAACAAATCCCTGCTTGCGAATATCGTTGATTTCTTTTACAAACTCGCCTTTTTTACCTCTTGCGATAGGTGCCAACACCTGAATTTTTGTG
>CABQCC010000153.1 GCA_902462495.1 uncultured Eubacterium sp.
AGCAATATCCTTTGATGCCGAATCACCTTGAACAACGGTCGGCACAACAATTATCTCACACAGCGGATAACGGCGAGAAAGGACATTTTTTATATCCTCAACGGCAGCACCCATATTTGAAGTGGCAACACCGATTTTTTCGGGATATTCGGGAATAGGCTTTTTTATATCCTCGTCAAAATACCCCTTTTGTGCAAGTTTTGCCTTTAGCTGTTCAAACGCAAGAGCCAAATCGCCTGCGCCTTTCGGTTGAATATCACGAACATAAAGTTGATAAACACCGTCACGCTCGTACACTCCGATTTGACCGAAGCAAACGACATTCATACCGTCTTTAGGAACAAATTTCAATTTATAATTATCGGTTGCAAACATAACACATTTAAGTTGAGAGGAGCTATCTTTCAGCGTAAAATACATATGTCCGCTTTGACGATAATGCTTAAAATTGGAAATCTCACCCATTACATAAATGTTTTGAATAGGCGGAATTTCGTCAAACAATGACTTGATATATCTATTAATTTGTGAAACTGTAAGTGTAGTCATTATCTGTTATCTTTCAAATACGCATAAATTGCCGTGCCTGCCGCATTGTCAAGAGAGAATTCACTTTCGGCAAAATACGCATTATATCTTTCGTTGATTATTTTGCGAAGCAAGGAATTTGACGCAACACCGCCTGAAAAAACAACAGGCAAATCACCGTATTTGCCGACAACACCGCCAAGCATTGACGACACGGTTTCGGCAATATAGGTGAGGACAAATTTTGCAACATCCTCTGCCGGCTCGCCCTTGTCAATCATATTTCTTGCTTTATTTTCAACACCGCTCAACGAACAATCGCCGTCAAGCATGGTGGGTTTTATCTTATAATTCTTTTTGCTTTTTTGCGAAAGAGCGTCAAGCTCTTTGCCACACGGAAAAATCATACCGAGCATTACACCTGTTCTGTCAACAGCCTGTCCTGCTTTTAAATCCGTGCTTTGAGCAACAACGGTTGCTTTAATTATTTCTTCGTCATCAGGCTCAACAATAAGAGCCTCGGTAGTGCCTCCGCTCAAATGAAACGCAATGAACCTTTGCTTGATAAGTTCAAGCTTATCAGCCGAATAAAGTGCGGCGAGAATATGCCCAACCTGATGTGAAGTTTTGAACATAGGCACATTGTTCACGCTTGAAAGCACGGTTGCAACATTTTCGCCAACCAAAAAGCACGGCATATAGCTGCCGTCAACATTTCTTGGTCGGGTGCTGACACCGACAGCCTTTGGCACATCAAGTTCTAATTCTTTGCAGAGCCTCGGCATATTGACCGTGTGCTGAAAGACCGCATCACTCTGACGAAGTCCCCGTTCTCCCTGCTTGACGGTGAGCACCTGCTTTGCCTGACGAACGGTTTTGCCGTCATAGGTTGCAATTGAAGTTGTATAATTGCTTGTGTCAAAGCCGATATACATTACTCTACTCCCTTGGCAACAGAACCGAGAATACCATTGATGAATGAATAGTCGCCCTCGCCCGAATACTTCTTTGCAAGCTCGACTGCTTCATTGATTGCAACGCTTGCAGGAACATCGTCAACATACTTGATTTCGTAAATTGCAAGGCGAAGAATGGCAAGGTTTACCTTTGGAAGTCGATTTGTTTTCCAGCCCTTTGAATAAGCGTTGATAACCTCGTCCAACTCCTCGATTTTAGAATCCACACCCTCGAAAAGTTCCTTTGCATATTTGCCGACCTTGGCAACATTTTCCTCATAAATAGCAAGAGTTTCTTCGTTGTTAAAAAGATTTTGGAACACAAGGCAAAAAGCCTGTTCCCTTTGTTCTGTCCTGTTCATATATTCTCCTATAAAAAAACCGACTCATATAGCAACAGTATTGAGTCGGCAGTTTAATCAGTTTTCACTTGTTAAAGGTGCATTGGAGTCGCCGTTCTCCGGAAAATCAATACCGGCAATAATAACATTGACCTTGGAAACTTCCTTGCCGGTCATATTGAGAATTGCCTCGTGTACATTGCGCTGTACATTTTCTGACACTGTCTTGATTTTTTTATTTGGAAGGAGGTTGATATAGATGCTGATATCCATATCCTCGCCATCCTGTGTGATTCGTACGGGACTCATAACCTTGAGGCTACCCTTTTTGATTGTGCCGACAACATCCATCGGCTTGCTTGAAAAAGAACTCACGCCGTCAACATCCTTTGCGGCATTGATTGCGATTGATGAAATTGCTTCTTCATTGATGATAAGGTTGCCCTTTTCGTTTGAACTTGTAATTTCCATATACATAACTCCTTTGGTGTTGTCATTATAACACAAAAGAAAAGAATATACAAGATATATTTAATTATTATTAGATTGAATTATTGAAACATCTTCAAAACCGCATTGAAGCTGTGACATTGCAATGTCTTTGATTTGCATAATTGTGGTGTCATCGAGCGTTTTGCAATCAACAATCACATCAACACCCGAACCGTCCTCTTTGATGACAGCAAGACAATTGTCAACACCTTTTGCACACACAAGGGTTTCAATCTTATTTTCGATGGTGATGAAGTTTGAAATTCTTGTGATGTTTTCCGCCGCAACTGTTCTTGCACTTTCGTTTTCGGAAGTGTCGGAAACAACAGCTTGGAGCTTTTCAAGTGCGGTGTCACGGGCAGAATTACGCTCCATACGAGCCTTTGTAAAATAAGTGTCGTTTTCTTTGACATCGGTTGTTGCGTCCACAAGTTCTGCCTTGCCGAGAGTTTTTTCCGTTGCCGAATCAATAAGAGGCCGAATAGTTGAGCCAACATCCGTGTTTTGATAATACCAATTGCCGACAACGCCAATACCCAAAATCAGCACAAAGGCGGCAACGGTTGATATGTATTTTTTACGCTTTTTGCGGTCTTTTTTATCCTCGGGATTGACGAGTTCGACCGGCTGTTTTTCAACATTTTCTGCGTTGAATTCGTTTTCAAATTCCGCAAATTCATCTTCTTCGGTTTTGATTTGCTCATCAAGCGGATTGGTTTGTTCTTTTTTATTTTTCATA
>CABQCC010000154.1 GCA_902462495.1 uncultured Eubacterium sp.
CGGTCCTTTCTATTATATCGAAAAAGGTATGGGCGAAAAGTGGAAGTGGCTTGCAAAGTTGTTTGCCGTTTTCGGTGTGTTCGTTGGTCTTTTCGGTATCGGTACTTTCACCCAGGTAACAGGTATTACCAATGCCGTAAAAGGATTTTTCGACCCTAACGAAAATCACATTGCATTTTCTATCGGTGACAATAACTATGTTTGGCCTGTTGTAATTTGCGGTCTTATCGTAACCTTGTGTGTCGGACTTGTTGTTATCGGCGGCATCAAGCGAATTGCAAAGGTGTCGGAAATCATCGTTCCTGCAATGGCAGTTATTTATATCGTTTGCACATTGATTATTGTAATTACTCATATCAAAAATGTTCCGTCAGCCATTGCTTACATCGTAAGAACTGCATTTGTGCCTGACGCTGTAATCGGCGGTGCAACAGGTATTACAATCAAGGTTGCAATGCAAAAAGGTATCGGCAGAGGTATTTTCTCAAATGAGGCAGGTCTTGGCTCTGCACCAATCGCAGCAGCTGCCGCAAAAACAAAAGACGCTGTTCGTCAAGGTCTTGTAACAATGACGGGTACATTCATCGACACAATCGTAATTTGTACTCTCACAGGTCTTTCAATCGTTACCACTCAAGCAAATCTCAAGTTCGAACCTGACAAGTTTGAGGGTGTTAATATTACAACTTACGCTTGGCAAAACGGACTTCCTTGGAGCCCGAAGCTTTCAAGCTTCCTTCTTATGCTTTGCCTCATATTTTTTGCTTTCACAACAATTCTCGGTTGGGATTATTACAGCGAAAGATGCCTTGAATACTTAACCGATAATAAATATGTGTTGATAGGCTTCAGAATGATTTATGTTCTCGCCGTATTCATCGGTCCTTATCTCACAGTTTCCGCTGTGTGGAACATTGCCGATATTGTAAACGGTCTTATGGCTTTTCCAAACCTTGTTGCACTCTTTGCACTTTCAGGAATTGTCGGCAAAGAAACCCGTGCTTATTTCAAAAAGAAAAACCACGAGGACATAAAAGACATTGCAAAGCAAAATAAGTAATCTATAAAATAAAAGCGACATTGTTCAAAAGAACCGTGTCGCTTTTTTGTACCTTGTTTAATGCGTGATTTTGCAGATAATTTTATTCTACTGTAACAACTTTTGCCAAGTTTCTCGGTTTGTCAACATCGAGTCCCTTGTCAGCCGAAACATAATATGCAAGCAGTTGCATTGCAACAACAGCCGGTATTGCCATAAAATCGTCATTGAGATTTGGCAAAACAAAATTAGGCTTGATGTCTTTTGCTTGAAGTCCGTCTTTTACAAAGCTGATAACTGTTGCTCCTCGTGACTCAACCTCTCTTATGTTCGAGATTTGCTTTGACATCAATTTTTCTTGTGTAAGCAGAGCAATAACCGGTGTTTTCTTGGTTATCAACGCTATTGTGCCGTGCTTCAGTTCGCCCGATGCAAATGCTTCCGAATGAATGTAGCTGATTTCCTTTAGCTTCAATGACGCTTCAAGCAGAGCAGGGTAGTCAAGTCCTCTGCCAATCATAAATGTATGCTCCGCAGTGAGCAAAGATTGTGACAGATGATGAATTTCGTCTTTGTGCTGAAGTATGTCGTCAACAGCTTGCGGGATTTTTTCAAGTTCGTTTACGAAACTTTTTGCTTCATTTTCATTAAAGCAACCACGCAAAAGCGCAGTTTTTGCCGTAATCAAATAGAACACGGCAACCTGTGTTGTGTATGCCTTTGTTGATGCAACGGCAATTTCAGGACCTGCATTTGTGTAAATGACATTGTCACTCGTCATTGCGATTGATGAACCTTTGACATTGACTATTGAAAGCGTTTTTGCTCCCTTTGATTTTGCGTATTTCAACGCTTCAAGTGTGTCGATTGTTTCACCGCTTTGCGAAACGCAGATGACAAGCGTTTTGTCGTTGACAATAGGGTCGCAATACATATATTCACTCGCCATATAAACATTTACGGGAACAGCGCAGGTCTTTTCAATCAAATGCTTGCCGATAAGTCCTGCGTGCATAGCCGTGCCACAGGCAATAACCGTGATGTTTTCACATTCCGTAAAAATGCTTTCGTCAACTCCGTCAGCCGAAAAATCAGGCAATCCGTCTTTGATTCTTGAACGGATTGTTTTTTCAATAACCTCCGGTTGTTCGCTGATTTCCTTTTCCATATAAAACGGATAGTGCTTCTTGCCCGAATTGTTGATGTCCCAATCAAGTTCAAGCATTTTCACATCAACCTTGTTGTCCTGAAAATCCCTTACTTCAATGCCGTTTTTGCTGATTTCTGCAATGGTCAGTTCAGGCAAAACAAAGTATTCCTTGCTGTATTCGCCAATAGCCGTGATGTCGGAAGCAATGTATGCTCCGTCATCGTTCACACAGCACACAATAGGGCTGACATTTCTGACAGCGTAAATCGCATCGGGAATGTCATCAAACATAATTCCGAGTGCAAATGTGCCCTTGATTTCTTTGACAGCTTTGATAATAGCTTCGCTCGGGTCACTGCCAATGTGATAGTAGTTGTCAATCAAAGCGGCAACAACTTCGCTGTCCGTCTGGCTTTTGAGCTTGCCTGCAATACCGAGTTGGTTTTTTATCGAAGCGTAATTCTCAATAATTCCGTTGTGCACAAGTGTCACATTGCCGAATTTGTGCGGGTGAGAGTTTGAATCGCTGACGCCTCCGTGTGTTGCCCATCTTGTGTGGCCAATGCCGGTGTTGCCCTTGATGTCCTTTGATTTTTCATCAAGCCTTTCAACTCTGCCCTCGCATTTTGCAACGATAACTTCGTTGAGCGTGTCGTTGAAAACGGCAATTCCTGCGCTGTCGTAGCCTCTGTATTCCAAAGTTTTAAGTCCTTTGATTAATTTGCCTCTTGCGTCTGTATATCCTGTGTATCCGATAATTCCACACTCAGATACAGAGGATATAATGTCGATGTCAGAT
>CABQCC010000155.1 GCA_902462495.1 uncultured Eubacterium sp.
ATAAATTTGTTACAATTTCAGTTTTGGGCACAATATATTGTATTTTTTGCCGCAAAATGCAGAAATCGCAGGCGAACGCAAGGCGCAGGTCGGCACAGGCGACAGAAGCGAGCGTATCAGAACTTACAATTATCCGCAGGGCAGAGTTACCGACCACAGAATCGGACTTACATTATACAGGCTTGAACAAATCCTCAACGGCGATATGGACGAGCTTATTGACGCACTTATCACGGCGGATACCGCTGAAAAACTAAAGGCTTCACAGGGAGAAGAATAATGATTGACACAAAGCTGTTCGGCACAAGTGAATATGATATTGCCGAGGCGGGCAAAATGATTGCGCAGGGCAAACTTGTTGCTTTTCCTACCGAAACCGTCTACGGCTTGGGTGCAGACGCTCTCAATGAAGAAGCGGTGCGTAATATCTACCTTGCAAAAGGCAGACCGTCGGATAATCCGCTGATTGTTCACATTGCCGAAAAAGAGGACATTGTGCCTCTTGTGCAAGAGGTGACGCCAAAGGCAAAGGCGCTTATTGATGCGTTTTTCCCGGCACCGTTGACGATTATTTTGAAAAAATCCGACAAAGTCGGCAAAGTGGTCAGCGGAGGGCTTGACACCGTTGCCGTTCGTATGCCGAAAAATGAGATTGCACGCAAGCTGATTAAGGCGAGCGGTTGTCCGATTGCCGCACCGAGCGCAAACACTTCGGGCTTGCCGTCACCGACAAGGGTAAAATATGTCATTGATGATATGATGGGCAAAATTGACGGAATTATTGACGGCGGAGATTGTGAGTACGGCGTGGAAAGCACGGTCATCACTCTTGCAACCGATGTTCCGACCTTGCTTCGTCCGGGTGCAGTCACCAAGGAAATGATTGAAGAAGTAATCGGCGAAATCACGGTTGCTCCCGCTGTGCTTGAGGGAATGAAAAACGATGAGGTTGCCGCTTCACCGGGTATGAAATACAAGCACTATGCACCAAAGGCAAAGGTTGTTATCGTCAATGCAGACAAAAAGACCTATGAGGATTTTGTGAATTCCAGAAAAGACGCTTTTGCACTTTGCTTTGATGATGACGAGGTGGCAATTCCAAAGGTAACTTTCGGCAAAGAAAACGATGATTTGAGTCAGGCAAAGGAACTTTTTGACGCTTTGCGAGAACTTGACGAAATGGGCGCAAAAAAGGTTTATGCACGAATTCCGCACAAAGACGGAGTAGGTATGGCGGTTTACAATCGACTGATTCGTGCGGCGGCTTTTTGCATTATTGATTTGACAAAGCCGTTCACCGTTGGGCTTACGGGTCCGACAGGTGCAGGCAAAAGCTATGTTTGCGAAATTTTCAGGCAAAAAGGCTTCAAGGTGATTGATTGCGACAAAATCGCACACGAACTGACTGTGAAAAACGCTCCGATTTTGATAGAACTTGCAAAGAAATTCGGCGAGGATGTTGTCAAAGACGGCGAACTTGACAGAAAACTTCTTGCTTCAAGAGCGTTTGACACGGCGGAGCACACCAAAAAGCTCAACGCAATTCTTCACCCTGCAATTATCAAAAAGTGCAAGGAGGAGGCAAACGGCTTGACCGTACTTGATGCATCACAGCTTTTTGAGGCGAATTTGCAAAACGATTGCTACAAGGTAATCGGTGTTCTTGCCGATGACGATATAAGAATAAAGAGGATTATTGCAAGGGATAATATAACCGAACAGCAGGCACGGCTTCGTATGTCGGCACAGCTTGACAGGGATTATTTTATTGACAATTGCGACTATATAATTTATAACAACGGCGAAGATGTTGCCGTTCAAACAGATAACATTTTGGAGGTAATCTTATGAGCGAAAAGGCAAAGCAGTTGAAAGAAATGCTTTTTAACAAAAAAGAGTGCGGAGTTGATTTTATGACCGACGACGAACTCAAGGAATGTGATGATTTTTGCGAGGACTACAAGGAATTTTTGTACACTTGCAAAACCGAAAGAGAGGTTGCCGCTTGGGTTGAGGATTTGGCTCAGGCAAACGGTTTCCAAAGTTTTGATGAATTCGGTGACGCTCTTGAGCCGGGCGAAAAGGTTTACTATATGAACAGAGGCAAGGCAATTATTCTTTGCGTAAAGGGCAAGAGAAGCATCAAGGACGGCGTAAGAATTTCTGCCGCTCACATTGATTCACCTCGTCTTGACCTCAAACAATGCCCTGTTTACGAGCAGGAGGGTTTGGGATATTTCAAGACCCACTACTACGGCGGAATCAAAAAATATCAATGGACAGCTATTCCGCTTTCACTTCACGGCAGAATTTGCAAGAATGACGGAACATTTGTTGATGTTCGTGTCGGCGAAGAAAAAGGCGAGCCAAAGTTCTGCATTACAGACATTCTCCCACACCTTTGTGCAGACCAGCTCACTCGCAAGCCAAACGAACTTGTAAAGGGCGAGGAACTCAATGTTGTCATCGGTTCCCGTCCGTTCAAGGATGATGAAGAAAGCGAAAGAATCAAACTCAATCTTCTTTCAATTCTTTATGAAAAGTACGGCATTGTTGAGCGTGATTTCCTTTCTGCCGAACTTGAACTCGTGCCTGCTTTCACCGTTGACGACATCGGCTTTGACAGAAGTATGATTGGCGGATACGGTCATGACGACCGTGTTTGCTCATACCCGGCACTTCAGGCTATCCTCAACATTGATGACGCTCCCGAATACACGGCAATCACGGTTCTTACCGACAAGGAGGAAACAGGCTCTGACGGAAACACAGGTCTTAATTCTTCTTATCTCAAATATTTCATTGAGGATTTGGCAAGACTTGAGGGCTATGAGGGCAGAGATGTTCTCCGCAATTCAAAGTGCCTCAGCGCAGATGTAAACGCAGCCTACGATCCAACTTGGTCAACTCCGTTTGAAAAGAACAATTCAAGCATTCGGTTGAACAGCACCGTTAACCGCAATGCCTAATTGACCGGCTGTATTTG
>CABQCC010000156.1 GCA_902462495.1 uncultured Eubacterium sp.
ACTCAAATTGTACCGAAGGAGATTGGGAGGATATTGGATTATGGAAAATAATATGGTTAATATATATTTGTTCGGCAAGAAATATTCTGTGCCGTCAAATTTGACAATAATGAAAGCAATGGAATATGCCGGCTATCAGCTCAAAAGAGGCTGTGGCTGTCGTAACGGCTTCTGCGGTGCTTGTGCAACAATCTACAGAGTTGCGGGCGACAAGGACTTAAAGGCTTGCCTTGCTTGTCAAACACAAGTTGAGGACGGAATGTACATTGCAACTTTGCCGTTCTTCCCACTTGTAAAAGAGCCTTATGATATTGAAAAAATCAGTACAAACGAATCTATTATGATGCAACTTTATCCTGAGATTTATGCTTGTGTCGGCTGTAATGCCTGCACAAATGCGTGCACACAGGGGCTCAATGTTATGCAGTATATTGCATATGCACAGCGTGGCGAGTTTGAAAAGTGTGCAGAGGAGAGCTTCGACTGCGTTATGTGCGGTGTTTGCTCATCCCGTTGCCCTGCCGGTATTTCTCATCCGCAGGTTGCACTTTTGGCAAGAAGAATCAACGGCAAGTATCTTGCTCCTGAAAGCAAGCACTTGACCAATAGAGTTCAGGAAATCAAGGACGGCACATTTGAGGAACTTCTCCAAAATCTTATGCAAAAGCCGATTGAAGAAATGAAAGAACTCTACAACAACAGAGAAATTGAAAAGTAAGGAGGCGACCGAAATGTACAACAAAGAAATGCAGGAATCTATGAAAAAGGTTGCGGCAAACAGAGCCGAAAACACAGCGTTTGAGCCTCGTCGTATGACAGCAGAGGAAAAGGACACCCTCCTTGCAACCTATCACCCTGACTATAAGCAGGAAGAATTTGCAACACTTCAAATCGGTCCTAACAAGGGCGAAAAAGTGCCTCTTGAGCTTGCGGATTTGCTCCAGGCTCACAGCAGAATTAACACAAAGGACATCAATCTTAACAAGGTTGATTATGATGTTGATGTTCTCATTATCGGTGGCGGCGGTGCAGGTGCATCGGCTGCAATTGAGGCAGACAACAACGGTGCTTCTTGTATGATTGTTACAAAGCTTCGTATCGGCGATGCCAACACAATGATGGCAGAGGGCGGTATTCAGGCTGCCGACAAGGAGAACGACTCTCCTGCACAGCACTATATCGATGCTTTCGGCGGCGGTCACTTTGCCGCAAAGCCTGAACTTCTTTATAAACTTGTAAACGATGCTCCTGAGGCTATTCAGTGGCTCAACGACCTTGGCGTTGAGTTCGACAAAGCTCCAGACGGAACAATGATTACCACCCACGGCGGCGGAACATCACGCAAGAGAATGCACGCCGCAAAGGACTATTCGGGTGCGGAAATTATGAGAACTCTCCGTGATGAAGTTCAAAACAGACAAATTCCTGTTGTTGATTTCACATCGGCAATTGAACTTATCAAGGACACAGAGGGCAAGGTTGCCGGTGCTGTTCTTCTTAATATGGAAACAGACGAAATCCTCATTGCAAAGGCAAAGACTGTCATCATTGCAACAGGCGGTGCAGGCAGACTTCACTATCAGGGATTCCCAACTTCAAACCACTACGGCGCAACAGCCGACGGTCTTATTCTCGGCTATCGTGCAGGCGCAAAACTTCTCTATGCCGACACACTCCAGTATCACCCGACAGGTGCGGCTTATCCTGAGCAGATTTTCGGTGCGCTTGTAACAGAGAAAGTTCGTTCTCTCGGTGCAAAACTTGTCAATGTAAACGGCGAAGTGTTTATGCACCCGCTCGAAACCCGTGATGTTTCTGCGGCTTCTATCATTCGTGAGTGCTCAACAAACGGCAACGGTGTTCACACAGATGACGGCGTGGGCGTTTGGCTCGATACCCCTATGATTGAAATCAAGGGCGGCGAGGGCACAATCGAAAAGAGAATTCCTGCTATGATGAGAATGTTCGGCAAGTACGGAATTGATATCCGCAAAGAGCCTATTCTTGTTTATCCGACCCTTCACTATCAAAACGGCGGTCTTGACATCAAGGCTGACGGTATGACAGATATCGAAAACCTTTATGTTGCAGGCGAAGCTGTCGGCGGTATCCACGGCAGAAACCGTCTTATGGGCAACTCACTTCTTGATGTTATCGTGTTCGGCAGAAATGCAGGTAAAAATGCTTCCGAAAAGTCAAAGAGTGTTGATGTTGCAGACCTCACCCTTTCACATGTTGACAGTTTTGAGGCAGAAATCAAGGATGCAGGCATCGAAACAGAAACTGTTTCGCCAAAGCTTCTCCCGGACTATACTCGCAAAGTGAATAATAAATAAGCATTAACCGAATAAGGCTCTCCTTGTTTGTTTTGAGGAGAGCCTATTTATTCGGTTTGTCAACTATATAGAGTGCGTTAGATGACATACTCTATTATTAATTATAAGGAGAAATTATGGATTTCGGTATTGTGTCCGTTACGGGCGTAGCGTTTTTAACCTTTAGTGTGCTGGCTATTGCGGCAGTTGGCTACACTCTCGGCAGAATTACCATTAAGGGAGTAAATCTCGGTACAGCAGGCGTTTTCATCGTTGCGTTGCTGTTCGGTGCGTTTTTGTTCCCTGTTCTTGATGACCAGCTTATGGTAGGCGACGAGGCGGTTTCGTTCACCAAAGAAGCTCTTAAAATTGTAGAAAATCTCGGACTTATTTTCTTCGTTACTTCGGTCGGCTTCATCGCAGGACCAAAGTTTTTCAGAAATATGAAAAAGAATTTCAAGTCCTATGTTCTTTTGGGAATTGTGATTATTGCTTCCGCTTCGCTTATGTGCGCACTTTGTGTGCTCATCGGTGGCAAGTTCACATCTGTTGACCACGAAACTTTCAAGTCAACTATGGTCGGCTTGTTTGCGGGTGCGTTGACTTCAACCCCGGCATTCTCCGCTTCAAAAGAGGCGGTTGCCGAAATGGGCGCTCACTATGAGG
>CABQCC010000157.1 GCA_902462495.1 uncultured Eubacterium sp.
CAAAGAATATAATTCTGCACAAGTAAACAGTCACAACCTTCAGCTTGCAAAATACGGCTCCGAAACAGCACAAATTGACATTTCAAAATACCACAACGAATACGGATATTTGGGACTTGTGGACACAATGACCGATATGATGATGAACGCAATCGGCGGAATTTTCGGAATGATATTTATGATAGTTCTGCGTAACAAAAAGAAGAAAAGCAAATGAAATCAGCCGAAAAAGAACAGAAATTAAAAAGAATAATCACGGAGCACGGCAAGGTTGCTGTTGCATTTTCATCGGGTGTTGACAGCACGTTTTTGCTAAAGGAGTGTGCCGACACGCTCGGAGCGGAAAATGTTGTTGCAATCACGGCGTGCTCTCTTGCGTTTCCGAAGCGAGAGCAAAGCGAATCAACGGAGTTTTGCAAATCGGAGGGAATAAAACAAATTTGTTTTGACATCAATCCGCTTGAAATTCCGAGTTTTTGCACCAATCCGCCCGACAGGTGCTACATATGCAAAAAGGCGATTTTCACAGAGATTTGCAGAATTGCCGAGGAGCAAAAATGCGACTGTGTTTTTGAGGGTTCAAACCTTGATGACGACAACGACTACCGTCCGGGAATGAGGGCAATCCGAGAATTGGGCGTTATCAGTCCGCTGAGAAAAGCGGAACTGACCAAGGCGGAAATCAGACTTTTATCGGAAAAACTTAAACTCAAAACAGCGAGCAAGCCGTCCTTTGCCTGCCTTGCAACAAGGCTTGAATATGGCGACACGATAACGAAAGAAAAGCTGAAAATGATTGACCGTGCCGAACAAATGCTGATTGACCTCGGCATAAAGCAAGTGCGTGTGAGATTGCACGACAAGACCGCACGGATAGAGGTTGAACGAGAACAAATGCAAACCGTCCTTGACAATGCCGACAAAATCACAACCGCTTTTCAAAACTACGGATTTGACTACACGGCGCTCGACCTCAACGGCTACAAAACAGGCAATATGAACAAAACAATACAACAATAAACAAAGCGTATGTCAAAAAATCATTTCGGCAATCTATAGGCTGTTGAGAAAGTTTCTGAATTTCGTTTTCTTGCGAACTTTGCTGTACGATGGTACCGCTTGTTCGCAAAAAACGAAAAACGCCAAAAATGCTGTAAGTTCGATACTTACAGCATTTTTAAAACCCCACCGTCAACACTTCGTGTTGCCACCTCCCCTTGCGTCAATTGGAGGCATAATTCGGTTGGATTATATTTGGCGTGTTTCAGGAGCTTTATCGACAGTCTAAGCGTATGTCAAATTTTTTTGACATACGCTATTATTTTATTCTCCGATTAAATGCTTGTACGCAGCTGTGACAAAGCCTCTAAACAACGGATGCGGTTTGTTTGGGCGTGACTTAAATTCAGGGTGGAACTGACACGCAACGAACCACGGATGTTCCGGAATTTCTATCATTTCAACAATATGATTGTTCGGGCTTGTACCCGCAAAAATCATACCGTGGCTGAGGAGTGCATCACGGAACTTGTTGTTAACTTCATATCTGTGACGATGACGCTCCCAAATTTCGTCTGCGCCATACAATTCATACGACTTTGAGTCGGGATTGAGCACACAAGGATATTTGCCGAGTCGAAGCGTTCCGCCGAGGTCGGTCAGATTTTTCTTTTCGGGAAGAAAATCAATAACCGGATACCTTGTATCGGAATCGATTTCTGTAGAGTTTGCACCGTCAAGTCCAACGACATTTCTTGCAAATTCAATAATCGCAATTTGCATACCGAGGCAAATTCCAAGATACGGAATGTTGTGAGTTCTTGCATAATTGCAGGCAAGAATTTTGCCCTCAATGCCACGACTGCCAAATCCTCCCGGCACAAGAATACCGTCAACATCTTTGAAAACTTCGTCAAGGTCAACACCGTCTGCCTCAAGACTTTCGGAATCAATCCAATCAATGTCAACCGCACTTCTTGTGGCAATTCCGCCGTGTTTGAGTGCCTCGTTTACGCTGATATATGAATCGTGAAGTTCAACATATTTGCCGACCATTGCAATTTTGACCGTCTGTTTTGGGTTGCGAAGCGCAAAAAGCATTTCCTCCCAATCGCTCAAATCCTGATTTGGAGCGTCAATACCGAGTTTACGCAAAACGACCTCGTCCATTTTCTGCTCTTTGAGCATCATCGGCACGGCATAGAGAATATCGCAATTGTTGTTTTCAATAACGCAATCTTCGCCGACATTGCAAAACAACGAGATTTTCCGTTTGATTTCCTCTGTAAGCGTATGTTCCGTTCTGCACACAATAATATCAGGCTGAATACCGATTGACAGCAACTCCTTAACAGAGTGTTGAGTCGGCTTACTTTTAAGTTCGTCCGAAGCGGCAAGATACGGCACAAGGGTTACATGAATGAACAAGCAGTTCTCCCTGCCGTAATCACACGAAAACTGACGGATAGCCTCCAAAAACGGCTGACTCTCAATATCGCCGATTGTGCCGCCGATTTCCACAAGGCAAACATCTGCGCCCGTGTCCTCATTGCGACGGATATAATTCTTGATTTCGTTGGTGATGTGGGGAATGATTTGAATTGTTTGTCCGCCGTAAACTCCCCTTCTTTCATCGGAGATGACCTTCCAATAAACCCTACCCGAAGTGAGGTTTGAATTTTGAGACAGGCTCTCGTCAATAAACCTCTCGTAATGTCCGAGGTCAAGGTCTGTTTCGGCACCGTCATCGGTTACAAAAACTTCGCCGTGCTGAACAGGATTCATTGTGCCGGGGTCAACATTGAGATAAGGGTCGAGCTTTTGAGCTGTCACCTTAAGTCCCCTTGACTTGAGAAGTCTGCCGAGGGATGCCGCAGTTATCCCTTTGCCGAGTCCCGAAACAACACCGCCTGTGATGAATATGTATTTTGGCTCAATGTCATAATAACCTCTTGAAATCCAAAAGGTCAATCGCCT
>CABQCC010000158.1 GCA_902462495.1 uncultured Eubacterium sp.
AAGCCGAAGCTTTCGTTCGGCAAGCCTAAAATGATGTGAGTGACTACATTTATGCCGATTTTGTGCAAGTCTGCAACTGCCTTGTCGTAAACTTCAAGCGTGTAGCCTCTGCGGATATATTTTGCTGTGTCTTCGTTGATTGTTTGCAGTCCGAGTTCAACAAATATCGGCTTAATTCTGTTGAGTTCGTCAAGCAATGCAAGTATATCATCTCCAAGACAATCGGGTCTTGTGCCGATTGAAAGTGCGACAATGTCGGGGTGATTGATTGCTTCTTCGTATATCGCCCTCAATCGCTCAACAGGAGCATAGGTGTTTGTGAAAGCCTGAAAATATGCAATATATTTGCCGTTTTTGATTTTCTTTTCAAGTCGCTTTTTGCCGTTTTCAATTTGCTCTGTAATTGTCAGGCTGGGACTTTCGGCAAAATCTCCGCTTCCGCCTTTTGAACAAAATATACATCCTCTTGTGTCGATTGTGCCGTCACGATTCGGACAGGTGAAACCGCCGTTTAGTGCGATTTTGTAGACTTTTTCACCAAATCTTTCTTTGAGATAATTATTGAGCGTTGTATATTTCATAAAATTCCTTCAAGTTCTTTTCGTTTCCGCAAACATAGGAGGTGATTTTATCAAGAATTAAATCATCACCGGTTACTTGTTTGCAAATTCCGCCTGCTTCGTGTAAAATAAGCGTTGCACCTGCCCAATCCCAAGGACGGAGAATCAACTCGTAATACATATCGGCTTTGCCTGCTGCTACATAACAGATGTCAAGAGCCGCCGAACCGCTTCGTCTTATTTCAATTGCATTATAAAAGAATTCTTCTGTAAGTTTGAATGTCTTGTGTGCGAGTTCGTGCTCATATGGGCAAGTGCCAAAAAGAACAAGACTTTTTTTCAAATCGCAATCGCTGACATGGATTGGCTTGCCGTTGAGGAATGCACCTTTTCCTTTTTCGGCATAGTAAAGATTGTTCAAATCAGGGTCAAGCACAACGCCGATAATCAACTCTTTGTCCTTTGCAAGACCAACGCTGATTGCACTGTGCTGAAAGCCTTTTATAAAGTTTGTTGTGCCGTCAATAGGGTCAATGATAAAACAGTAGCCGTCGGTAAGTTCCTTGTTTCCGTCGCCCTCCTCACCGAAAAGCTGTGCGTCCGGAACAACCTTTTTTAGTTCGGTATATAAAAAGTCTTGAATTCTTTTGTCATATTTTGTAACAAGGTCAACGCTTGAACTTTTTTCGCAAATACCGAGGTCGTCACCTGCGCTGCGGTATATTTCTCCTGCTTTTTTTACTATTTCAATAATTTTGTTTAACATTTTTTCATCTCCGTGCTGATTATAAATTGATTATATCATATTTATTTTTTATTTCAATATAATTTAATATGTTCATTATACTTTTGCTGTCCAAGATTTTAATAAAAATATTGAATATAACAGGCAAAGGAGCAACTTCTTTACCCGGAAAATTGGCACTTAAACTAAAACCCGGAATACTTTTTTATCTTTCAAGAGGCGTTTATTGCATCTGCGTTACGGGAACAAACGGAAAAACGACAACCTGCGCAATGATTGAACACGGACTAAAAAACAATAATATACCATGTTTTATCAACAAAAGCGGTGCCAATATGCTCGGCGGTGTCGCAACTGCTTTCATTAAGAATTCAAATTTGTTTGGTAAACCAAAATGCAGATATGCTGTTCTTGAATGTGACGAAAACAGTCTGCCGTTGATTACAAATTCTATCAATGCCAAGATAATTGTTGTCACAAATATTTTTCGTGACCAACTTGACAGATACGCAGAGGTCAACACGACTTTTGATAAAATCAAGCAGGGAATAGAGAATTCTCCAAATGCAACAATTATTCTTAATGCCGATTGTCCGCTTACATATTCACTCAAATTTCATTGCAAAAATAAAGTCCTGTCTTTTGGTGTCAACGGAAACGGCAAAGGCAATGTTCCGTCCGATTCGCCGTTTTGTCCGTGTTGCAGTTCAAGGCTGAATTACAATAGCGTTATGTATGCACAGCTTGGTGATTTTTATTGCCCGAATTGTAAGTATAAAAGAGTCACTCCCGATTTGTGTGCAACTGATGTGCACGGTTCTTCGTTTATTCTTGATGGCAAAAGTATAAATCTTGCACTCGGTGGTATATATAATGTATATAATTTTTTGTCCGCTTCGGCTGTGCTTAATTTATTACATCTTAACTATATACCGCTTCAGTCTTTTGGCGGTTCGTTTGGCAGAACGGAAAGCTTTTATTGTGATAACAGAAAAATCACTGTTATGCTTGTGAAAAATCCTGTCGGTTTTTCAAACTGTATAACCTATGCTTTCAGCCGTTTTGGCGAATTTGACAGTGTGTTTGCACTCAATGACAATGATGCAGACGGCAAGGATGTCAGTTGGATATGGGATGTTGATTTCTCTGCTGTAAAGTCAAGAAAAAACTATGCTGTCGGCAAGCGTGCATATGATATGGCGCTTCGCCTAAAATATGACGGAGTTGTACCGACCGTGATTGACGGTGAAAACTATTCAAAACTGATTTCTTTAATCAAAAACAGTAATAGGGATTTTGTGATTTTTTCCACCTACACAGCTATGATGAATTTGAGGCATTTGTTGATAGAGAACTTTGGCGGTGATGAATTTTGGCAGTAAAGATAGTTCACTTGTATCCTGAAGAAATGAATTTGTACGGTGATAGGGGGAATGTGATTTGCCTGAAAAAACGACTCGAAGCACGCAATTACAAGGTCGATGTTATCAATGTCGGGATAGGGGAGCGAATACCCGATTTTGATATTATGTTCATTGGCGGTGGGCAGGATAAGGAAATGTCAATTGTCAGACAGGATGTTCGCAGAAAGGCGGATGAACTGTCCTATTATATTCATTCGGGGAAAACAATTCTTGCAATTTGCGGAGGCTATCAGCTGTTGGG
>CABQCC010000159.1 GCA_902462495.1 uncultured Eubacterium sp.
TGTAGAAGTAACATCAATATCCTGATTGTTCTTTTCAATCTCATCCTTAACATTATCAAGTTCGATAATTCTTTCGGCGGATGCAAGGAGTGCAAAATACTTTGGGAGCATACCCGAAAGAGACGAAAACGGATACTGAATTTGGTTTACAAGTTGAAGCATTGCAACAAGATTCCCAAAATCCAAGCCGTTAAGAATTCTATACGAACCATAAGCAAGTGCAAATACATAGCCCAAGTTGAAAGTTGTATTTATGCCGGCGTTTGCAAAAATTCCGAACATACGGCGTTTCATCTTTGTTTTATAGTTGGCTTCCATAAGTTCATCGGCTTCGTCCGACACCTTTTCTTCAACATTAAAGGATTTTACAACAAGCAATGAAGTAAGAATTTCCTGAATAAAAGAACGGACTCTGCCTTCTGATTCTTGAACATTTTTATGAAGCCTTTTCAGTATTTTTCTAAACAAAAAGCTAAAAATAAAAACAAGAATACCGCCAACTAAAAATACAAGTGTAAACACCTTATCCAAAGCAATAAGATATATAAATGCACAGACCAATCTAACAACGAAATTAACCAAATTTGGTAAAATTGTTGTAAAGCCTTCCGAAATTGTTGTGACATCACTTGTCATTCTGTTTTGAATTTCGCCGGTATGATACTTTGTTACGCCTTGATAATCCTTTTTCATAACGACATCAAGAATATGCTTTCTGAGTGTAACCTCTATTCGAGCCTTGCATCGCTCTGTAAAACTTCGAGAAACAAGAGTCAACAAAAGTTGAACCATAACCAATATCAAAAAACAAACTGCATAATATATAACTCTGTCAAACGAATGCTCTTTTGTGGCAGCGTTTACAATGTTTTTTGAAAAATCGGCATAAACAATTGAAAGAACGGCATTTAGAGTATTTGTAAAAATCAAAACAAATACATGCCAACGCTCTTGATGGAATGTATGCCACATCCATCTTATTGTTTCAAAATCCGATTTTGAAAATTTACGATTTTGTTCCAATGTATCAGTACCTCTTTAAAATTCTTCTTTCAACAAAACTAATGCAACGGTTGATAAACATAGAAACAGGTCTTAACGGATACAAAGCAACCCAAACACGAGAATAAATTTTATACCACTTAGTTTTATTGCAATCAACATATTTTTTGCCTTTGCGGAAATATCCTGCAAGCACGCCGCAAATCATATCATCGGTTACATATTCCCTATCTTTAAGGTTGTCACCAATAATAATATAATGGTCATCGTGCACTTCGACAATTCTGTGCATAACATATCGACCGCTTTTAATCTGATAAACAGGAACATCATATTTTTTCAATCTGCCTGTCGGCTTTACAACAATGATGTTGTCCCTATTTTGATGAATGATAGGCATCATTGAAGTTCCTCTTGTAAGCCCTGTGTATTTGCCTGTTTTATCAAGTATTTCTTTAATTGAAGTGAATTCTTCCATAGTTTCTACCTTTTTTATTTGTTATTTAAAAGAACAACGGCGTGAGCCGAAATGCCCTCTTTTCTTCCTGTAAAGCCAAGCTGTTCCTCCGTAGTTGCCTTTACACTGACTTGCGAAACTTCAACTCCGCAAGCTTTTGCGATATTTTCCCTCATAGATAAAATATGAGGCTTCATTTTCGGTTGCTGTGCGATAAGAGTTGAGTCGATATTTTCAATAACATATCCCTCATCCTTTACTCTTTTTACAACAGCCTCAAGAAGTACAAGCGAATCTGCGCCTTTCCACTTTTCGTCTGTATCGGGAAACATTCCGCCGATATCGCCCAAAGCAGCTGCCCCCAATATTGCATCGGAAATTGCGTGAAGCAAAACATCGGCATCGCTGTGACCCAAAAGTCCAAGTTCAAACGGAATTTCCACGCCGCCGACAATAAGCTTTCTGCCCTCAACAAGTTTATGAACATCATAACCGTGACCGATACGCATAATCACACCTCTTCCTTTTCAAGCAAACTCTCGGCAACAGGAATGTCATCGGGAGTTGTAATTTTTATATTGGAATAACTGCCCTCAACCATTTTGACTTTTGCACCGCAATATTCTACAAGCTGGCAATCATCGGTGAAATCCTTGCCATCCGAAACTGCCTTTTCAAGAAATTCACTATACATCTTAAAATCGAATATCTGCGGAGTTTGTACAGCAAAAAGTGATGAGCGTTCAGGAGTTTCAACAACAAAAGAATCTTTGTCAATAATTTTTATTGTATCTTTAACAGGCACTCCGACAGCCGCCGCTTTGTTTTCTTTTGCCTGACGGATGGTGTTTTCTATATCTTCAACCCTAACAAGAGGTCGTGCACCGTCGTGAATTGCAATAAGTTTGGCTTCATCAATGGTTTGAACGGCATTGTATACACTTTGCTGTCTTGTATCTCCGCCGATTGCAAACGATACCCTTTCATCAGGAAAAAGCGAAGCAAATGTTTCTATATCCTGCTCACGGGCAACAACGATAATCTCATCGATATAGGAAATGCCGAGAAAAGCCTCAACGCTTCTTTCAATCACGGTTTTACCTTTTATTTTCAGCAAAAGTTTGCTTTGTTCGCACTTCATTCTTGTGCCGTTTCCTGCTCCGAGAATAACTGCAACATTACTCAATCTCTTTCACCTCCGAAAGTTCCTCCTCGTTAGGAGTGACATATTCCGTTTTGTAGTCATCATAAATAACCATACCCGGCTTTGCACCGTTTGGCTTGTGAACATTTTTTACTATTGTGTAATCAACGGCAACATTTGATGATGAACCTGCCTTTGAATTTACACAGGCAAGCATTGCCGCTTCACGAATCAATTTGTCGGTAAACGGCTTTTCTTTTATCGCTTCAACAATAACATGACTGCCGGCCGCGGCGATAAGGGTGTAGG
>CABQCC010000160.1 GCA_902462495.1 uncultured Eubacterium sp.
CCAGCCGATGTGCGGAACTTTGCATCAATCGGTCTTGACGCTGTTGTGGGCAGTGTCGGCAACGGTGCAACACTTCGTCTTTTCAGCGATATTAAAAATGTAAAATATACCGAGGGCAGATTTTTGCCTTATTTCTTCCCTGATGTTTTCTGTGAGGGCGGCGACCCTATTTACGAAGCAAAGGTAAATTGGGTAACTGCAAGACGAGCAATTTTGAGAAGTCCTATTCAGCGTATCGGCTACGGCGGTTATCTCAAACTTGCGCTCAAATTCCCTGAATTTGTTGAATATATCAAGGGCGTTTGCGATGAATTCCGCACACTTTATGATAATATTCAGGGCGTAACCCCTTATTGTGTAAAGAAAGTTGCAGTGCTAAACTGCTGGGGCAAGATGCGTTCTTGGTCAAATCATATGGTTCACCACGGACTTTATTACAGACAGAACTATTCTTATTTCGGAGTTATCGAGGCTCTCAGCGGTGCGCCGTTTGATGTTTCGTTCATCAGCTTTGACGATATTAAGAATGACGATAATTTCCTCGACAAGTTTGATGTAATCATCAATGTCGGCGATGCAGACACCGCACAGTCGGGTGGCGAATATTGGGCGGATGAGCAAATCATCACAGCCGTAAAGAAGTTCGTGTTCAACGGCGGTGGATTTATCGGTGTCGGCGAGCCTGCCGCTCATCATTGGCAGGGCAAGTTCTTCCAACTCAATGATATTTTGGGCGTTGAGGAAGAAAACGGCTTCACTCTCAACACTCGCAGATATAACACCGAGGAGCACAGAGACCACTTCATCCTTGCAGACACCGAGGGCGGAAATGTTGACTTCGGCGAGGGCAAGAAGAATATCGTTGCTCTTGACGGCACAACCGTTCTTGTTCAAAATGCAATCGAGCTTCCGTTTGCCGTAAGACACGCAGAGGAAGTTCAAATGGCTGTCAAAGAATTTGGCAAAGGCAGAGGCGTTTACATCAGCGGACTTCCTTATTCGTTCGAGAACAGCCGTGTGCTCTATCGTGCAGTTTTGTGGAGTGCTTCGGCAGAGGATGAGCTTCATCGTTGGTATTCAACAAACTACAATGTTGAGGTTCACGCTTATGTAAAGAACGGCAAGTATTGCGTTGTAAACAACACTTACGAGCCACAGGACACAACTGTTTATGTCGGCGACGGCACAAGCTTTGAACTTCATCTTGAAGCAAACGAAATCAAGTGGTATCAAATTTAGTTAGGCATTAAAAATATCGGGGCTTTTGCGATTGGTTGCAGTCGTAAAAGCTCCAATTTTTGTTAAAAAACTTCATTTATTTACCAAAAGTGTAAAAATTCTTAAATAATTGTTAAAATTTTAACAATACTTGCTTAAAATTTTGTGGTATAATATAGAAAACGAAAAGAAAAAACGGAGGTTTTCATTATGGCTAACAGAATCGTTCTTAATACAGTTTCATATCACGGCAAGGGCGCAATCAAGGAAATTGCTCCTATTGCTCAGTCAAAGGGATGGAAGCATATTTTTGTTTGCTCCGACCCTGACCTTATCAAATTTGGTGTTACATCAAAGGTAACAGACCTTCTTGATGAGGCAAACATTGCTTACACAGTTTATTCAGGCATAAAGCCGAACCCAACAATCGAAAATGTTGTTGAGGGTGTAGAGAGCTTCAAGGCTTGCGGTGCTGATTCAATCATCACAATCGGCGGCGGTTCATCAATGGACACAGCAAAGGCAATCGGCATCATCATTGCAAACCCTGAGTTTGCAGATGTTCGCTCACTTGAGGGCGTTGCTCCTACAAAGAATCACGCTGTTCCGACAATCGCAGTTCCAACAACAGCAGGCACAGCAGCAGAGGTTACAATCAACTATGTAATCACCGATGTTCAAAAGGAAAGAAAGTTCGTTTGCGTTGACGAAAATGATATTCCTGAATATGCGGTTGTTGACCCTGATATGATGTCATCAATGCCAAAGGGACTTACAGCTTCAACAGGTATGGACGCACTTACACACGCTATTGAGGGCTACACAACAAAGGGTGCTTGGGAAATGTCTGATATGTTCCATCTTGAGGCAATCAAGCTTATCGCAAAGCATCTCCGTGGTGCAGTTGAAAACAAGCCTGAGGACAGAGAGGGAATGGCTCTTGCACAGTATATCGCAGGTATGGGCTTCTCAAATGTAGGCCTTGGCATTGCTCACTCAATCGCACACACACTCGGTGCTCACTATGATACACCTCACGGCGTAGCTTGTGCTATGATGCTCCCAATCGTTATGGAATATAACGAGGACTTCACAGGCGAGAAGTACAGAGAAATTGCTCGTGCAATGGGCGTTGAGGGCGTTGACGATATGTCACAGGCAGAATACAGAAAGGCTGCCGTTGACGCTGTTAAGAAGCTTTCGGCAGATGTAGGCATTCCGGCTGTTAATGAAAAAGTAAAAGCAGAAGACCTTGATGTTCTTGCAGCAGACGCATTCGCAGACGCTTGCCGTCCTGGTAATCCAAGAGATACAAACGAAGCAGAACTCAAGGAACTTTATAAGAAAATTATGGCATAATTAATTTGCTTCATAATATAAACAGAGGCACACCCCTCCTCTGTAAGCAGGACGCAGTGAGCACCCCACTCACTGCGTCAACCTTTTTTCAAAAATTTCAAAAAAACCCTTGCATTTTTGAAAATGTATGTTATAATAATTAGGCAAAAGCGATTTATACATAGAGGTATAGTGTAACGGTAACACTCCGGACTCTGACTCCGTCATTTAAGGTTCGAATCCTTATACCTCTGCCAATACCTCGGAACATTCGTGTTCCGAGGCTTTTTTATGCCCGAATACTGCTTTTTAC
>CABQCC010000161.1 GCA_902462495.1 uncultured Eubacterium sp.
TTGTCGGCGGCGGATATATCATTTATGATAAGGACGAATTAGACAGAATTTACAAAACAGGCAGAGGCTCTGTAAAAGTGCGTGCAAGATACACTTATGACAAATCTTATAACTGTATCGATGTCACTCAAATCCCGCCTACAACAACTTGTGAGGCTATTATTGACAAGGTTGTGGAGCTTGTTAAATCAAATAAGATTAAAGAAATCTCGGATATTCGTGATGAAACAGACCTCAAAGGTTTGCGTATTACACTTGATTTGAAGCGTGGAGTTGACCCTGACGCTTTTATGACAAAACTGTACAAACTCACTCCGCTTGAAGATACATTTTCTTGTAACTTCAATGTACTCATTAAAGGTTATCCAAAGGTTCTTGGTGTTAACGACATTCTCAAAGAGTGGATAGAATTCAGACTTGAATGTGTAAAAAGACGCACACAGTTTACACTTAATAAAAAGGCAGAAAGATTGCATTTGCTTCAAGGTCTTGAAAAAATACTTCTTGATATTGACAAGGCAATTAAGATTATTCGTAACACCGAAAGCGAAGCCGATGTTGTGCCAAACCTTATGATTGGCTTTGGTATTGACAAAATTCAAGCCGAATATGTTGCGGAAATCAAGCTCAGACATCTCAACAGAGAATATATTTTAAAGCGTACAAAGGATATTGAGTCCCTTAAAGCAGAAATCGAGGAACTTCAAGCTATTCTTGACAGCAAAAATAAACTTAAAAAGATTATTATTAAGGAACTTAACGAAGTTGCCGATAAATATTCGGGTGAGAGAAAGTCGGAAATTCTTTATGAGGTTGAAGAATTTGACGCTTCTGCGGAAGCCGAAGTACCTGATTATCCTGTTACTTTGTTTATTACAAAAGAGGGATACCTTAATAAAATCAGAACAGCCAATCTGCGTATGTCGGGCGAACAAAAGGTAAAAGAGGGCGACGAGGTTGAAACAATTTTCGAGTGCTCAAACAAAGATGAACTTTTGGTATTCACCGATAAAGGTCAGGTTTACAAAGCTAAGGTTGATGACTTTCCTGACGGTAAGGCTTCACAGCTTGGTATTTATGTTGCCGGTAAACTTGAGATGGAACAAGACGAAAAGGTTGTTTATATCTGCGTAATTAAGCAATATGTCGGTTATATGCTTTTCGTTTTTGAAAACGGCAAGGTTGCAAAGGTTGACATTACCGCTTACCAAACAAAGACCAACAGAAAGAAGCTTTTGAAAGCTTATTCGCTCAAATCTCCGCTTGCTTGTATTGAGTATATCGAGGAAGATTGTGAACTTGTACTTTGTTCAACAAGCGGAAGAATGTTGATTTTGAACACGGGTGCGCTTACGCCTAAGTCGTCAAAGGACACAATCGGCGTTTCCGTTATGACGCAGAAGAAGAACCATAAGGTTGAATCTATGCATCATTATGAGGACGGCGAGTTTGAAAAAGCATGGAGATTCAGAACTAAAAATCTGCCTGCTGCCGGTGCTTTGCCGACCCCTGCGGACAATGCCGCACAAATAACATTTTGATAAATTAAAAAAAGGCTTGCATTATGTATTTTATTATGCTATAATGCAGTAGTCGAAAATTCTAATGGAGGAAATATTATGCTCTGGTATCATTACGTATTTGGTGCAGTTCTTATTGTTGCATCAGTTATTATTACAATTATTGTCCTTATGCAAGAGGGCAGATCATCAAACCTTTCCGGCGTTATTGGCGGCAGCTCAGAGTCTTACGGCAGTAAGTCAAAAGGTATGACAAACGAAAAGAAGCTTGAAAGAGTAACAAAGTGGTTTATTGCATTCTTCTTTGTTCTTGTTTTGGCAGCATTTTTGGTATTTCTTTTTGTATAACAGTTAAGTAATAACCTTGCGTTATGCAAGGTTATTTTTGTTTTGAGGTTAGAAATTGAATTATATTATATTTGATTTGGAATGGAATAACGCTTATAGCTATGCAAAAAAAGGTTTTATGAACGAAATCATAGAAATAGGCGCTGTAAAATTGAATGAAAGACTTGAGATTGTCGACACCTTTAAGCAACTTATTTTGCCGAAGATTACTAAAAAACTCTCCGGTAGATGCAAAAGTCTTACTAATATTACAAACGAAGAGTTGAAACAAAACGGTATTCCGTTTGCTGATGCTATCAAGGATTTTTCAAGATGGAGCAGAGGCGACGGTAATGTTTTTATGTCGTGGAGCAATTCCGATTTGTATGTTCTTACCAATAATTATCAAACTTTTTTGGGCAATTTGAACATTGATTTCATCACAAAATATTGCGATGCTCAAAAATATTGTATGTCTTTTATCGAGAGGGAAAACAATAACCAAATCTCTCTTGCGGATTGCGGAGAAACTTTTGGAATTGAAATTGATGTAGACAAGCTTCACCGTGCACTCACGGATTGCTATTTAACCGCCGAATGCTTAAAGAAAGTGTTTGATAAGGATAAACTTCAAAATTACATTCACGATTGTGACAGTTCGTTTTTTGAACGCCTTATTTATAAGCCGTATCTTATCGTCAAGCCTGTAACTCAACTTTTTGATGTTTACAAGCAAGACCTTTTGTGCCCTGTGTGCAAGAGCAAAATGGTGCGTTTGAAAGACTTTGAGTGCGTCAATAAGTCGTTTAGATGTCCTGCTAAGTGCAAGAAATGCGGAAAAACTTATTGGACAACCGTCAGAGCGAAAAAAACATACGATACTGTTGAGGTGAATCAACGCAGTATTGAAATGAACAGAAAAAAAGCAAAAAGGATAAAGAAGGATTAATTTTACAATATTTTGTTAATATTTAAAATACTTCTTTATTTTTT
>CABQCC010000162.1 GCA_902462495.1 uncultured Eubacterium sp.
CCTTCACTCATTTGGACAAAGGGGGTCAAAATGCACACCCAAAATCGCCCCTTTTTCCAAAATTTCTTGAAAAAATTTTTCTGAACGAAAAAAAGCCGCCTATTTTCCTCAAAATTGAGGTCAATAGACGGCGGGTAGAAATATTCATAACTTTGATTTACAATATGTTGTAAACAGAACGGATAACTTGAACCTACTGATTTTTTGAGTGCAAATTATATTAGTATGTAGTGAACATTTTCAGCGATAACTTGCTTTTGCTGATTGATTTAAGGAATCGCTGTTTATGGTAAAGACTTTTACTGAGCTAAGTGATAGACTAATACCATCACAGAGGTGGAGGAAGATAAATGGATATGGTAAAGATGGGAAGCTTTCTTGCAGAGCTTCGCAAAGAACAAAAACTTACACAGGCTGAATTGGGAGAAAAACTCGGTGTCACAAATAAGACTGTTTCAAGGTGGGAAACCGGAATTTATATGCCGCCCGTAGAGATATTGGAGGAACTTAGCCGTCTTTATGGTTTAACCATTAACGAAATCTTGAGTGGTAGAAAATTAACCACGGAGGAATATAAAGAGATGGCGGAATCAAATATTAGAGAAACACTGAAAGCAAGTACATTTGAACTGAAAGAGAAGCAAGAGTTCTTTAAGAAAAAATGGCGTAGGGAACACATATCAACAATTATTGCCTGTACCGTTGCTTGGATTGTTTTAATAGCAGCCCTGATAATTCAAAATGTTGAAGCATATCTTTGTGGTACTATTGGAAGTCTGCTTGCAATTATATATTATTGTGTACTGAATAATCGTATGTTAGCTTATGTAGAAGACCATATTTACGGCGGTAAATGGAATGAATATAAAAGCGATTCTGATAATAAATAGGGAAAGTATCAATATCAGTTTGTCGAACTAAGTCCTATACAAACAAAGACCGCTTACATCGTGTAGGCGGTCTCTTTTCGTGTTTAGATATATTTGATTTTGAGCTTTCTTTTCTTGGCTAACATTACCTTGCAGAGAACATCGTCAACACCATCGGTGTATCTGCCTTGTGCTATCAGGCTGTTCTTCAAACGGATAAGTGATTGTATCACTCTGCTGTATTCGTCATCATTTAGATAGATATGGAACTTTTCTTCTCTCATAGTCGTTTCCTCCATTCATCGAATCTTTCTCTGATTACCGAAACATCTGCTTCGGTGTCAGAATAAATAAAGATATGTACGCTTTTGAAAACTGCTTTTACTCTGTCGGAATATTCCGCTTCCGTTTCGGTTGTCTTAAAAGGGAGTTTTACGAGTTTTATATTTCGCTGCTTGCATAAGTGGCTTTTGAGAACCTCCATCTGTTCTGAGCCGCTCGTAAATTCTATCGCCAGCTTTTCTGACGGAATGTAGGTTTCAAGTGGTATTCCTAATAGTTTATCCGAACCGAGCTGCACCTTTAGTCCTTTTTGATTTGCGTAATAGGCAACAGCCAAGCCGGGGAATACGGAGCGATATTCGCTTTCGCATACGGTGCATTTTTCTCTAAGAATTGTTCTGTCGCTGATTTTTGCTTTCCAAGAGTGTCCGAGTGAACATTTCCACCACACACTTTTCATCGACTTTCTTGACACTTGTGTCGGGAGCAGAGAGTTTTTTTCGTAATCCCATTCAGCAAGCAGTTTCCTGTCCGTTGTGGCTAAATCATTGTATCCTGCAAGAACCGCCCTGTCCGCACAAACCGGGCATACTGTTCCTTTTACACGAGCATTGATAACGGACTTCCACTCATTACCGCAGGTCTTACACTTCCACCAAACATTGCGTCTTGATTTTGCGTTTACCTCATCAGGTAATAGAGGATGATTTCTTTCTGACCACTCGGCGGCAAGGTCAGGGTGCGTAGTCGCCAAGTCATTAAATCCTTTGAGCAATGTATATCCGCTACAATACGGACATCTGCTCCCACCGGAACGGGTTGAAATAAGAGTGTGCCACTCGTTTCCGCAATTTTTGCATTTCCACCAAGCCTTACTGTTTGCAAAGGCTGTTACCATTGTAGGCAGCAACGGAAGATTTCTGTCAGACCATTCAGCAGCAATATCGGGATACTGTGAAGCAAGGTCATTGAATCCTGCAAGGACTTTATTATGTGAGCAGTATGGACAGCCTGTGCCGTTTACCGTTCTGCTTTTAACGCTTGCTTCCCATTCGTGTCCGTGTTTACATTTCCAAATAATCTTCTTATGAGAAGCAACAGAAACCTCAGTAGGTTTTAATTCGTTCTTTTCAGACCACTCCTGAGCCAGCAGGGGCTTCAATGTGGCTAAATCATTGATACCCTCTATTACTCTCGCTCCTGAGCATATCGGGCATTTCTCGCCCTTTGAGCGAGCTTTGACGCTCGTTTCCCACTCGTGTCCGCAAGCACCTTTCCACCATACTCTTTTATTTGAACCGAAGGTTATCTTATCCGGTGTCAGCGGTAAATTCTTCTCTGACCATTCAGAAATAAGCTCCGGGTGAACGCTTGCTAAACTGTTGCTCATAGTACAACCACCCCTTCCTCTGTGATTATCCTCATTATATTGAGAAAAACGGGATTGGTGTAGTTTGCGATGTAGCCCGAAAACTATGAGAAATGAAAGAAGCTCCTGAAAAGCCGTAACTTCTCAGGAGCTGTGTGAAACTCAAAATTATGCGATTTTTTAGTCTCTGCACCGTTTTTAGCACCGATTGGTGTAAAATTGGTGTAAAGAGGTAAATTTATTCGGTTTAGAAAGTCCCGAAACCCGCATAAACACTGGTTTTTT
>CABQCC010000163.1 GCA_902462495.1 uncultured Eubacterium sp.
ATGCAGAAAAATTTGACCCGACAAATTTCACTTTGTTGCGGTCGGCACAATAAAACTGCGCTTACAGCTGACAGCAAGCGGGACGCCGATGCTGTGACCTCCGCCAAGGACAAGAGAAGCGGTTGGAGTTTTCATAGTCGAAAGAAGCTCCGCAATTGCAAGTCCTGCTTCAACATCTCCGCCAACGGTGTTGAGTATAATCAACAGCCCGTCAATTTCCTTGCTTTCTTCAATCGCAACAAGCTGTGGAATGACATGCTCATATTTGGTAGTTTTGTTTTGACTCGGCAAAATATAATGCCCCTCGATTTGACCAATAACAGTTAGGCAATGAATAAAATGCCCGTCTTTTTTGACCGTTATCGAGCCTGTTTCAAAGGTTGAGCCTTGCTCACCGTTATTGTTGTTTTCGTTAAAATCTTCGTTTTCTTTGCACATAACAGCACCTCATTACTATTATGCACAAAGCATTACATTATATTTTAACATTTTATGCCGATTTTTTCAACACAATTATTAATTTATATATTAAAAAAGAGCGACCGTAATGATCGCTCTTTAGACTATTATTTTTTATAAATCAGGTGTTTCAACAGGACCTCTGCTTGTTGTAACCACATCGCAAATTGAAAACTCTTGAAGTTCAGCCTGTGGCTTTGTATACTTTTTCATTTTGACCTCCTTATATATTTTTGTATTCTTTTGCGCTGTTTCCATACAGCATCATTGTTGTTATCATTTCATCAAGGGGTGTACCCTTGTAATTATCCCTTACCAAACGGGCATAGGATTCAACGCTGAAAAGCATTGTGTTACTGCAAGGAACTCCGTTTTCATATACTGTGAGAAGCACCTCATCACTAACTTCGTGAGCAAAAAGTTCGTTGCAATACACATAATATGTGCCATCACCGTTAGCTTTAAAATCATTTTTATCATAGGTGAATTTTGCATTTCTTAAGGAGATTTCAACGGTTTTGTTTTCAACATTATTTGCCGTGAACTTCACCTTGAACATAATTGCATTGCCGAGCACCAAACCGCAAGAATTCCATTGTACGGTTGGGTTGGTTATAGTTTCGTAATCAAAGTTTCTGATGTTCTTAAATTCCTTTGCATCCTTGCTTGCCCAACTTTTTTGAACGGCGGTAAGGTCAGAATTTGCAAGATTATCGGTTTGATAACCGACATATTTTTGTGTCGCCGAACCGTAATTGAGCAAATCCACAAGCAAAGTGCGAAGTTTTGAGTGCTCATCGGAACTGTATCGGTCAAGCATTGTATAGGCATACTCTCTGACACTCATCACCTTTTCGGGACTCGTGTATTCTTCCTTGCTGTTTTTAGCGTGCAAAACAGCAGTCACCTTATCATTCATAAGCTGTGGATTTATGCCTTTGTACGAGAACACATAATAGTTTCCGTCTTGCTTATAACTCGTAACTTTTTCTTCTTTTCCGCCACATTCAAAGGTCATATAAAAGTCATCAAAAGATGAAAGACTGTTTTTGAACACCTTGAAGTTCATTGCTATACTGCTTTCGAGCGAAAGTGAAACTGTGTTGATTTCAGGAGCGGGCTTTTCCGAAGCGTTTTTATTTTTGTAATAATATGTAACGACCGTACCGTCTGAAACAACAGGCTCGTTCAAGCCGTCAGCCTTTACAAATTCGTAATCATAAAGCGTTTTTGCAGGCGTAAAATCAAGTTTTGTGCCATACGGAACGGTAAATGTTCCGCCGGCAGTGTTTGGAATTTCGGAGCCGTCCTCAAATTTATACTGAATTGTAACGGTTGGATAACGCTGTGTTTCGGTATTATCATCGGCGAGTACATTTCCATTCTCATCAATCACCTGAAATGCCACGGTGTCGCCATTTTTGAGCTGTGCATTTGACGGAATTTGATAAATAAGAGAACAGCTTTTCAATCCCGAATTAAAGTCGCTTTTGATATGGTCCAAAGCACCGAGTGCCCAGAAATTCGGCTTGTCATCCCAAACAGGAATGTTGAATGTTTGCGTTGTTTGAAGCGGATTGCCAGACGAATCGGTTGCAACGCTACCGTCGGAATGTTTAATACACATTTTGAATTTAAGCTGACGGGCTTTCTTGTTCGAAATGTTTTGAATAACGGTGCGAAGCTCGATTTTTTTGCCGTTCATATTAGTGCTAAATCTGTTTTTGCTGTTGCCACTCAAAAGACGGTCGTTGCGATTATATGTATAGGTATAATACGAACTTGTTTCAAGGTCGGTAAAATCAGACGATTTTGAATAAGCGCCTGTGTACTCCTTTACTTCAGGCGGAGCAACATAGAGGTCAACATCCTTAACAAGCTGTGACATTCGCTTAAAGCCCTGCAAACGGCAAACTTCGCAGAACTGATGTTTTGTATCTCTCATTATACATTCGTAGCTTGACACAAGCATTTTTGAGCCGTACGCATTACGGCAGGTATATGTGTTTCTGAAACCTAAAAGCTGTCGCCATTTTATCTTTTCGGGGTCTTCAACGGAAGAGAGATTAAGCGATTTCAGTTCCTTATCCTCAAGCAAATATCCGGTGCCATATTCATCTCCGAGACCGAGCAAACCGTGTCCGAACTCGTGAGCAAAAGTTTTTGACGCACGGTAGCTGTCTGATGATGTAATAAAATAGTGAAATCCGTATTCACGGTTATTGTATGCACCGCCGAAATCGGACTTTGTGTTTACAACCACAGCAAACTGTGCAATGTAATTGTGGACATAGTAATACGGTTAGATC
>CABQCC010000164.1 GCA_902462495.1 uncultured Eubacterium sp.
TAGCGTCTGCGCCTACCTATGCGTGGAGAATTCCTCGTGTTGTTACCGAATGGATTGAAAAAACCGATATAACCGCCACCGATGGCGTTTGGTTTGTTATGACCTGTGGCGGTGAAGTGGGCAATGCCGAAAAATTCAACAAGCTCCTTTGCGCTCAAAAGGGCTTTGAATACAAGGGCACTGCTCAAATTGTAATGCCTGAAAATTATATTGCGATGTTTGATGCACCGCAGGTTGACGAGGCAAAGCAGATTGTGGCAAACGCAATTCGTGATGTTGAAAAAACAGCAGAGCAAATCAAAAGCGAAAAGCCGTTTAAGACTTTGAAAATCTCGTTGATTGACAAGCTGTACAGCGGAATTGTAAACGATGCGTTTTATCCTATGTTCGTAAAATCAAAGGCTTTTTATGCAACCGATGATTGTATAAGCTGTGGCAAATGCGTCAAACTTTGTCCGCTCAACAATGTCAAACTTGTCGACGGCAAGCCTGTTTGGGGGAACAATTGCACCCATTGTATGGCGTGCATTTGCTATTGCCCAAAGGAAGCGATAGAATACGGACGCAAAAGCCAAGGCAAGCCACGCTATCATATAGAAAATGTATTTTCAAAGTAAAAAGTCGGTGCTTGCTTGTCGCCGAAATATATAATTGATAAAAATATATTGAAATTAATCTTTATAAATAATATAATATACATAATAAGCATTTATAATTTATTCTATAACAAATAACAAAGAGGTAAAAAAAATGAGGTCAGATTTAATCAAAGAGGGACCGTCAAGAGCCCCTCACCGTTCTCTGTTGCGAGCTCTCGGTATTGATGAACTCGAAATGAAAAGACCGTTCGTAGCTGTTGTTAATTCAAAGAGCGATTATATTCCGGGTCATATGCACCTTGACAAAATCGCAGAGCAGGTTAAGGCAGGTATTCGTAACGCAGGCGGTGTTCCGTTTGAATTCAACACAATCGGCGTTTGCGACGGCATTTCAATGAATCACAAGGGTATGAAGTATTCGCTTTGTTCTCGTGAACTTATTGCAGACAGCATTGAGGTTATGCTTACTGCGCATCCTCTTGATGCTATTGTTTTTATTCCTAACTGTGACAAAATCGTTCCTGGTATGCTCCTTGCGGCTTGCAGACTCAATCTGCCTTGCATATTCATCAACGGTGGTCCTATGCTTCCGGGTAAAAGCACAGAAACAAAGAATCCTATCGGACTTTCCGAACAGTTTGAATATGTCGGTGCAAATGCAGTAGGCAAGATGTCACTTGAAAATCTTGAGCAAACAGCATTCACCGCTTGCCCGACTTGTGGCTCTTGTTCAGGTATGTACACGGCAAATTCCATGAACTGCCTCACAGAGTCTATCGGTATGTCACTTCCGGGTTCCGGTACAATTCCTGCGGTTTATTCCGCTCGACTTCGTCTTGCAAAAATGGCAGGCGAAAGAGTTATGGATCTTCTTAAAGAGGACATCAAGCCGTCAGATATTATTACAGAAAAAGCAATCCAAAATGCTATGCGTACCGATATGGCAATCGGTTGCTCAACAAACACAATTCTCCACCTTACGGCTATTGCTCATGCGGCAGGTCACGACATTGATTTGTCTGACCTCAACGAAATGGGCAACACCACTCCGCAGATTTGCAAGCTCAATCCGGCTTCGTCTGTGTTCATTACAGACCTTAATGATGTCGGCGGTATGCAGGCTGTAATCAAGGAACTTGCTTCAGGCGGACTCATCAACACAGATTGTCTTACTGTAAGCGGTACGGTTGCTCAAAGAATTGCAAACGCTCCCGATGCAGACGGTGTTGTTATTCGTAAACTTGATGACCCATTCTCAAAGGACGGCGGTATCGCTGTTCTTAAAGGTAACCTTGCCGAGGAGGGCGCTGTTGTAAAGAAAGGCGCTGTTGCTCCTGAAATGATGCAACACAAGGGCCCTGCAAAGTGCTACAACTCCGAGGAGGAGGCTATTGCCGCTATCACAGGCGGTAAGGTTGTTGCAGGCGATGTTGTCGTTATCAGATATGAAGGTCCAAAGGGCGGTCCGGGTATGAGAGAAATGCTTTCTCCAACCTCTGCGATTATCGGTATGGGACTCGGCTCAAAGGTTGCACTTTTGACAGACGGCCGTTTCTCGGGCGCAACAAGAGGTGCGTCAATCGGTCATGTCAGCCCTGAGGCAGCAGTCGGCGGAACTATCGCACTTGTTGAGGATGGCGACGAAATCGAAATCGATATTCCTGCAAGAGTTCTTCGTGTGAATGTTTCAGATGAAGTTTTGGCAGAAAGAAGAAATAATTGGTCTGCTCCTGAGCAGAAGTTGACAGGTTATCTCAAGAGATATGCACAGCATGTAACCTCAGGTTCTCGTGGCGCTGTTTTTGAGGACGATTAAGATTGGGTGATTTCTTTCTATGAAAAAGTCTAAGGCACAAAACAAGAATAAGCCTAAAGGAGCGATATATCCTTATTTGTACCGCACTGTTTCGTTTGTACTTTTGTCATTGCTCTTGTTTGCTCCGCTTATGATGGTTGGGCTTGACGAAGCCAAAAACACCGTCAGGGACGCACAAAGCTATCTGAAAATGGATTATAACGATTTGCAAATCGGCGAAGTTGAGAGCAACAAAACAGGAGAGGACTTCATTGACGACATTGAGATTGGCACGCTTCTCGGTAAAATCAGTTGTGAAAGAATCGGCTTTAACGACCGTTTCGGTTTGTCGC
>CABQCC010000165.1 GCA_902462495.1 uncultured Eubacterium sp.
CGGCAACCTTTTTGATTTTTACAGCGGTCAAATCTATGTTGACGGCAAGGAGGTTAACTACAAGAACTCCAAGGAAGCCCTTGAAAACGGCGTTGCTATGGTGCATCAGGAACTTAACCAAGCACTCAAGCGCAATGTTATGGATAATATGTGGCTCGGAAGATTTCCGCAGGTGTCAAAATTTGTTCCGTTTACAAGTGAAAAGAAAATGTATGACGAAACAATGAAGGTTTTTAAAGACCTTGATATAAATGTTGACCCAAAATCTGTTATGAGCACAATGTCCGTATCTCAAAGACAGATGGTTGAAATCGCAAAGGCGGTTTCGTACAATTCAAAAATTATTGTTTTTGATGAGCCGACCTCATCACTCACAGAAGAAGAGGTTGAGCACTTGTTCCGCATCATCAATATGCTTCGTGACAGAGGCTGCGGAATTATCTATATTTCTCACAAAATGGAGGAAATCCTCCGTATTTCCGATGAAGTCACCATTATGCGTGACGGTAAGTGGATTGCCACAAGACCTGCAAGTGAGCTTACAATGAACGAAATCATCAAGCTTATGGTAGGTCGTGAGCTTACAAACCGCTATCCTGAAAAGGATAACAAAATCGGCGATGTGCTTTTGAAGGTTGAAAATCTTAGTGCGGAATACACAAATCTCACAGATGTATCCTTTGAAGCAAACAGGGGAGAAATCCTCGGTGTCGCAGGACTTGACGGCTCAGGCAGAACCGAGCTTTTGGAACAGATATTCGGTATCACAACAAGACGCTCGGGCAAGATTTTCCTTGACGGTAAAGAGGTTAAAAACAAGCACCCTAACGAAGCAATCAAAAACGGCTTTGCTCTTTTGACAGAGGAGAGGCGTGCAAACGGTATTTTCGGAATACTTAATATCAGGGAAAACACCACTATTTCAAGCTTGAAAAAATATCAGACAGGTCCGTTCCTCAACAAGAAAAAGATGAAGGACACTACTGAAGAATATATCAAGTCATTAAGGGTTAAGACCCCTAATCAGGAAACAAAAATCAGTTCTTTGTCGGGTGGTAATCAGCAAAAGGTTATCCTTGCAAGATGGTTGCTCACCGACCCTACCGTACTTCTTTTGGACGAACCTACAAGAGGTATCGATGTAGGTGCAAAGTACGAGATTTATCAGCTTATTCTCGATCTTGCCAAAAAGGGCAAAACCGTAATTATGGTATCTTCCGAAATGCCTGAGCTCCTCGGCGTGTGCGACAAAATTCTTGTTATGTCGGGCGGCAGACTTTCGGGCGAAGTGGATGCAAAGACAACCACTCAGGAAGAAATTATGACCCTTGCGGCAAAATATGTATAAGGAGGATTTCACTATGGCTGAGCAAAATGTTAAAAAAATGAAAAAGCCGTCAAGAGTTTCCCTTTGGATTCAGAATTTCAAAGAGGCAAGCCCTGACGATAAAAAAAGACTTATCACCGATTTGTTGTTCAACAACGCAATGTACATCATCATCGCAATTGCAGTTATCTTTATTGCAGTTAAAGTACCGGCGTTCTTGAGCGTATCATCAATCGTAAATATTATCTCGCTTACAGCGGCTAAGTTGCCGATTGCACTTGGTATCGCAGGATGTATCGTGCTTACAGGTACAGATATTTCTGCCGGTCGATGCGTTGGTCTTACTGCCTGCGTTGCGGCATCTCTTTTGCAGATGACGGATTATGCAAACAAAATGTTCCCTAACCTCAAGACAATGCCTCTCATCGTTGTGTTCCTTGCAGTAATTGCAATCGGCGCAGTTGTCGGTGTTGTAAACGGTTTCTTTGTTGCAAAGTTTAAGCTTCATCCGTTCATCGTAACTCTTTCTACCCAGCTTATCGTTTTCGGTACAGTTCTTATGTATCTTATGATTGGCGGCAACAACGGTCAAACTCTTTCGGGTCTTGACCCATCATACACAAGTTTCATCACAGGCACATTGTTCACAATCGGCGGTGTTGCCATTCCAAAATATGTTCTTTATTCCATCATTCTCACAGCAATTATGTGGGTTATCTGGAACAAGACAAAGTTTGGTAAGAATATGTTTGCAGTCGGTTCAAACGAAGAAGCTGCAAGAGTTTCCGGTGTAAATGTGTTTATGACAATACTTATGGTATTTGTTCTTGCAGGTGTTATGTACGGTATCACAGGTTTCATCGAGGGTGCTCGTATTGCTTCTTGCTCTGCAAATACAGGTCTTAACTACGAATGTGACGCTATCGCAGCTTGCGTAATCGGCGGTGTATCTTTCGTAGGCGGTACAGGTAAAATCAGCGGTATTGTAATCGGCGTTCTTCTTTTGCAGATTATTTTCGCAGGTCTTAACTTCCTTTCCGTATCGGCAAATATGCTTTACATCATCAAGGGTGTAATCATCCTTGTTGCGTGCGCAATTGATATGCGTAAGTATCTTGCACGCAGATAATAACTATTCATTTCATCCCCCATTATCTCTTTGAAAGGCAGTGAAAACGATGGAAGATAATAACACAATGAGTCTAAACACTGAAAGAAAACCGGGCGGACTTTACAGAAATGTGAAGATGTCGGTTAAAACGGCGGACAGGTTGATTTTGATTGGTATTGTCGTTCTGATTGCCTGTATGATTTTTGCGGTAAGTCACGCAGGCTTCACTGTCACCTTCAACACCGACGGCGGTTCGCAGATAGAAAACCAAAAGGTTATGTACG
>CABQCC010000166.1 GCA_902462495.1 uncultured Eubacterium sp.
CTCAATAAGGGGCACACTGCGTAAAGAATAAATGCTCAAAAATCAAATAAACATCTTTTTTCTGCGGCAATGAACAAGAAGATAAAATAAAACACAAAATTAAAATTAAAGGAATTGCTTTTTTCACTTGAACACTTCTTTCTAATATAGTATTATATAACAAATGAGGTGATATTATGGAATACAGACTCGGCAAAGGCAAAAGAATATTTGAACAAGGACAAACAACTGTTCTTGAATGTCCGAATTGCAAAAGCAAGGTTCAATTTTCTGTTTTTACAAACTTGGATACAAAGCTAATTCCGCAACTTCCCGTTGTAAAATTCGAAAATGTATATTTTCTCGTTTGCCCTGAATGTGCATCGGTTTTCGGCGTTGACAACAAAAAGGGTGTTAACTTTAGAAACGGCGAAAAGCTTGCCATCGGCAACTATGATTTAAAGGAACTCAAAAAATTTGAAGTATGAAATTTTAATAATATATCTGATTGTAGTCAACATTGTCGGTGCGATAGTCAACATCGTTGACAAGCAGAGAGCAAAGAGAAACAAATGGCGCATATCCGAAGCAACACTTTGGACAATTGCACTCCTCGGCGGTTCAATCGGAAGCTACATCACAATGAAAACAATCAGACACAAAACGCAACACAAATCCTTTATGATTGGCTTTCCTGCAATCATTAGTTTTCAGGTTGCAATAATAACATATTTAATACTTAAAACAGAATTCGGCAGTTTTTGACTGCCGAATTTTTTATAGAATGATACAAATTAAACCGCTGCAACCCTCATTGATTACCCTTTCAATCGTTTCTCTGAACTTATCTCTTGCCTCATTCGGCATACGATACAGTTTATTATTAAGTCCCTCATTAACGAGAGAGTGAAGCGATTTTCCGAAAATATTTGTTTCCCATATCTGTGACGGATTATTTTCAAATTCCTTGAGCAAATACATCACAAGCTCCTCACTTTGACTTTCGCTGCCGACTATCGGAGCAACCTCCGTGTAGGTATTGCACTTTATCATATGAATTGACGGAGCGTGAGCCTTTAATCTTACGCCATACTTTCCGCCTTGTTTCATAATTTCCGGGTCTTCAAGCGACAGCTCATCAAGGGTTGGCATAACAATTCCGTAACCTGTTTGTTCTACCTGATTGAGTGCGTCTTTAATGCGTGAATATTCCTTTTTAATCTTTGAAAGTGCAGAAATTTCTCGCATTAAATCCTGTTCGTTACTGATTTTTATTTCGCACTTTTCGGACAAAATACTGTAAAAATACGAATTGTCAATATTCGCCTTAACGCTGACCTTGCCACAGGACAAATCAACGGATGTAACGCTTATATCCGTTATTTCATCAATAGCGGAAACGCAGTTTATATAATCACTTACGGAACGGACATTAGAAACTTTTGACGAATTTTCAAGGACTGCGGAAGTTACAACGGTTCGCATTTTATCGTCCTCGTCAAGACTTCTAAACCAATTAGGCAAATCAATACCGATACTTGTAACAGGAAATTCATACAAAATTCCCGAAATAATATCTTTGATTTTGTTTTCATCAAGTTCAAGGCAATTCACGGGAATTACAGGTTTGTTGTATTCCTTTGACAGTTTACACGCCAAATCCTTGCACGCCTTACTGTTTGGATTTGCGCTGTTCAAAAGAATAACAAACGGCTTATTTATCGCCTTGAGTTCGTCTATAACACGCTTTTCAACCTCGGCGTATTCATTTCTCGGTATGGGACTGATTGTGCCGTCTGTCGTCACTACAAGGCCGATAGTGGAATGTTCTTCAATGACCTTTTTTGTACCGATTTCAGCAGCAAGATTAAAAGGAATTTCCTCCTTGCTCCACGGAGTCATCACCATTCTTGGTGCTTCATCCTCAAAATATCCCTCGCTGCTCGGAACAATGTATCCGACACAATCAATCATTCGAACCTTAAATTTTGATGAATTGTCAAGTTTCAGTTCAATTGCGTCTTCAGGAATAAACTTCGGTTCGGTAGTCATAATCGTTTTGCCTGCCGACGATTGCGGAAGTTCATCATTAGCCCTTTGCTTTACAAAATCGTCATCAATGTTTGGAATTACAAGAGTTTCCATAAACTTCTTAATAAAGGTTGATTTGCCTGTGCGTACAGGACCGACAACCCCGATATAAATATCTCCGCCTGTTCGTTTGGAAATATCGCTGTAAATATCTGTATTCATATTTCCTCCTTATAATCCCGGAATAATAATTACCTTGTTGCTGTCGAGGCTTTCACAGGTAATATTATTCTCTTTTTTTATAAGCTCAATATCAGATGAAAATTTCTTTGCAATATCCCACAGTTTTTCGTTTTGTTTTGCAAAATACAAAGTCAGAGCAGGAACGCTCACAGCATCATCTGTGCATTCAATTTCACTCAGAGCATTGATTGTCTTTTGCTTTCCCATATATCCGCAATAGCTGTACATAATATTGACGGAAATATTCTTATCATTAACAATTGTGTAATCAAAAGAAGAAACAAATGCAGAACTTGCAATTTCCGAATTTTCGGTTTTGATTTCAATCGTCTTTGTTTGAGTGATATATTCTATTCCCTTTTCGGCGGATTCAGCCAAAAGAGAAATCTCAAACTCAATGCACAGTTTATTGTTTTTTTGAGTACAACTGCCGACAACTGCACTTAAGTCATAAATTTTAGTTATTGAA
>CABQCC010000167.1 GCA_902462495.1 uncultured Eubacterium sp.
ATCAACAGGCTGGCACAAGGCTTGCTTGCAGGGAGGTCGGACATAAAGTCGCAGTTTCCGCTCACTCTGTCAATTTTTATATCGGGATGAAGTTGCAACGCTGTGTCAAGGTCTCTGTTGCCGTCACCTAAAAATAAAAACAAATCCGCATTATTCTTGTGTCGTTCAATGATGTCAAGAAGTGCCGACACCATCATATGACTGTCAGACATAACAACTATTCTCATTCATATCCCACCTTATTTAATCATATCTTTAATTAGATTATACTATGAAAGGACGAGTGTTTCAATGAAAAATATTGATGTTGACGAATTAAAAAAGGCAGTTCAAAGCGGAAATGTTGACGGATATATGAGCAAAAATTTGCCTCCTGACGCACAGAAAAAAATCAAACAGGTCTTATCAGATAAAAATGCCACCGAAAAACTCCTAAATACACCCGAAGCAAAGGCACTTATGCAGAAATTTATGAAAAAATAGGTACAGCAATGGACAATATAAATGATATTATTTCCTCTCTATCCGAAAATGATATAGAAATGCTCAAAGGTGTTGCCTCGTCAATTTTGGGCGATGGCAATGCCGCCGAGCAACAACCGAATGAAAACAATAACGGTTCTGCTTTTCCAAACGGTTTAAATCTGTCACAAAGTGACCTCAATATGATGCTAAAGGCAAAAACTATAATTGACAAAATGAACAATACTTCATCAAAAGATGCAGATTTGATTCTTGCCTTGAAACCTCATTTGTCTGAGGAATCTCAGGCAAAAGCCGACAAAGCAATCCGTATTTTAAAATTATTTGATATTCTTCCGTACATAAAGGAATTGTTTTAATGAGTGAATTCAATTCAAATGACATAAATGATGCAAAGCGCCGTGTCGAGGAAATGCGAAAAAAAGCAAATAATTATGTTGAAGCAAAGCCTTGCGACAACTCCGATAAACCCGAAAATGAGAAAAAAGGGGAGTCGCCGCTTTCTTTTTTAGGGGATATTACAGGTTCTCTTTTTTCGTCATCGCTCAAGGACAGTTCAGCCGGATTGGTGCTTGCATTGATTTTGATTTTGTCAAAAGAGGGTGCCGACAATAAATTAATTTTGGCACTTTTATATATTTTGCTGTGATACTATGGAATTTTTCAAAATTATGTGTTATATTATATCAGTAATAAATCTTTAGGAGGATAAAGATGTCTAATATAACACATGTATATTTTGACGGCTTGGGAATTGATTTTGACTTGCCGTCCGTTGCCTTTTCAATATTCGGATATGACGTTCATTGGTATGGCATAATCATCGCTTTCGGCTTTTCACTTGCGGTTTTGTACGGAGGTCGTAAGGCGTACAAATGGAAAATGAGTCTTGACGGAATGACCGATGTTCTCATTTGGGGCACATTGCTTGGCATTGTTTGCGCAAGACTGTATTATGTTGCGTTTGAATGGGAATATTATTCTCAACATCTCAACGAAATTCCTGCAATATGGAATGGCGGAATTGCGATTTACGGCGGTATTATCGGTGCTCTCATCGGTGCGGCAATTGGCTGTAAGATTGGTAAAATTGATTTTCTCAATCTTCTTGATTTAGGCTCTCTCGGTTTGTTGATTGGACAAGGTATCGGCAGATGGGGCAATTTCTTCAATCAAGAAGCGTTTGGTGCTAATACCGACACGGCGCTGTTTAGAATGTGGTCGCCTAAAATTCACGACACTTTGGAAAATTCGGCAGCGCTCCTTGCACAAAAGGGAATGACTGTTGACCCGAATACGCCTGTTCATCCTACTTTTTTGTACGAAAGCGTATGGTGTCTTTTGAGCTTTGTCTTGCTTCATATTGTTGTAACTTATTTCAGAAAATTCAAGGGCGAAATCTTCATGCTCTATGGCGTACTTTACGGTGCGGAGCGTATGATTGTTGAGGGTATGCGAACAGACTCTCTTTATATCGGCTCAACAACTATCAGAGTTTCGCAACTTCTTTCAGCAGTAATTGTTGTTGTGGCACTTGCGTTCTTTGCCTACTTTATGACAACTTATAAAAAAGGCAAATTGCCAAAGGCACTTCAACTTGATGACTTGGATGCTTTAGAAGAAGCAAACAAAAAAGCAAAGGCAGAGCAAAAGGCAGAACTTGAAGAGAAGAAAAAACAAAAGGCTCTCAAAAAGCAGGAAAAGAAAGATAAGAGGAATAAAAAATGAATATTATTGACGGAAAAGCTGTGTCAAAAAAAGTAAAAGAGGACGTTAAGGCTGAGTGTGAACAGCTCAAAGCAAAGGGAGTTACACCGGGTCTTGCAGTAATTATTGTCGGCGACGACCCTGCATCACAAGTTTATGTTCACAACAAAGAGGTTGCATGCGAGGCTTGCGGATTTTACAGCGTAAAATATGCACTTCCGGCTGAAACTACACAGGAAGAACTCAATGCACTTGTTGACAAACTCAACAAGGATGACAAAATCAACGGTATTCTTTGCCAGCTTCCGTTGCCGTCACATCTTGACGACAAGGAGGTTATCAATCGTATTGACCCGCTCAAGGATGTTGATGCGTTCCACCCTGTAAATGTCGGTGCAATTATGATTGGCGATTACAATTATTTGCCTTGCACTCCTGCCGGTGTAATGGAACTTATCCATTCAACAGGGGTTGATGTTTCGGGCAAAAAGGCTGTTGTAATCGGTCGTTCAAACATTGTCGGCAAGCC
>CABQCC010000168.1 GCA_902462495.1 uncultured Eubacterium sp.
AGAATACAACAGAGTCGCCCTCTGAAATTCTGCCCTCATTTTCAAGAGTTACGGTGCAGACATTCTTGTCGCTGCAATCGGCAAGGCAAAATTCGTCAAGGCTGATATGGTAAAGGACGGCGCAGTTGTGATTGATGTCGGTATGAACAGAGATGAAAACGGCAAACTCTGCGGTGATGTGGACTTTGAGAATGTAAAGGATAAGTGCAGCTTTATCACCCCTGTTCCGGGCGGTGTTGGTCCGATGACTATTGCAATGCTTATGAAAAACACATTGACAGCGGCAAAAATCCAAAACGGTATTGAGTAATATGACTATTGAAGAACAAGTTGTAAATAAATTGATTGACAGAGGCTTCCATATTTCTTTTGCAGAATCGTGCACAGGAGGTCTTTGTTGTGGCATGCTTGTAAATGTGTCAAATGCTTCAAAGGTGCTTGATATGTCGTTCGTGACTTATGCAAACGAAGCAAAGGTTGAACTTATAAATGTAAGCCCCGAAACTATTGAAAACTATGGTGTAGTCAGCGAACAGGTTGCAGGGGAGATGTGCAGGGGCGTAGCCGAAAAAGCACACAGCGAGGTCGGAGTAGGAATCACGGGAGTTGCCGGTCCAACGGGAGGCACTGCCAAAAAACCGGTCGGTATGGTTTGTTTTGGCTTTTATGTCCCGGGAAAAGTGATCACCCGCACAATGCAGTTTGGCAATATCGGCAGAAACGAAGTTAGAGCAAAATCGGTTGATTTTGTTTTCAACACTTTAAATGATTTGCTTGAAAAGTAAAAACCTATGTGCTATAATATTTTCGTTGCATTTGTAAAAATTAAATAAGGTGTATTATTCGATACACCCGATATGCTGATATGGCTCAGTTGGTAGAGCAGCTCATTCGTAAACGGAAGGTTGTTCGTCGATTTAGGCTCAAAGCAAGTGAAAAATTGAATAAATGCTGATATGGCTCAGTTGGTAGAGCAGCGCATTCGTAATGCGCAGGCCGTCGGTTCGAGTCCGACTATCAGCTCCAAAACCTGCGTAAACACGGCGTTTTCGCAGGTTCTTTCTTTTTTTAGAAAAGAATTTCAAAACTCAATATGTAACAAAAAATCTCACTCTTTTTACGGAGTGAGATTTTGTTCGTTCATTCGATTTTTAACTCAAGACCATCTATTGACCATTTATGAATTTGCCACATTTCCGCCGAGCAAATTTCCCATTGTGTTTGCAACATTTTCTTGTATGGAATCCGTTACATGCATATAGGTGTTCATTGTAAATCCTGCGTCTGTGTGACCGAGCATGTGCGATACTGTTTTAATGTCCATTCCTTGTTCAAGCGATAAGGTTGCGAAACTGTGTCGTAAGTCGTGGAAGCGTATTCTAGGCACGCCTGCTCTGTCTTGTATTCTGTGTAATCTTCTTGTGACTGCTGAAGTATCTCGTATCTCTCCTGTTACAGATGACGGAAATATGTACTTCGATTTCGGTATTTGATTTGCTTTTAATTCGCTTAATAGTCTAATACACTCATCACATAATCTTATCGTTCTGATTGAACTTTTTGTTTTCGGTGTGTTGATTTTTATCTCGCCTTTGATTTTTTGTACCGCTTTGTTTACTGTTATCGTTTTGTTTTCGAGGTCTAAATCATTCCATTCCAATGCACAAATTTCACCTAATCTCATACCCGTTGTCAGTTCAAGATAATAGAATTCATAACAACCCGAACGCTTGGTTTCTTCAAGAAAAGCTATTAATTCTTCTTTCTTCAGCGTTTTCATTTCAGGCTTTGTGCAATTTGGAAGTTTAACTTTTGATATGGGATTCTTTGGAATTAAATCTTCATCTACCGCTTTTTGAAGGCAAGAACTTAGTGTTCTCTCTATTCCTTTTACCGAGTAATATGCCAATCCGTTACCGTGTTTTTCTCTGCCTCGTTGCCTGCCGTCACTGAATAATCCCACCAAAAACTGCTGACAGTTTACGGTAGACAACTCGCTTAATTTCATATCACCCAACGCAGGTAAGATATTGGTTTTGAACCTTTGCTCGTAACCGTTTACGGTATAGTCCTTGATCACATTTTTGCAAAATGTGTTTATCCATATTTCGTACCATTCATTAAGCGTGGGATCGGAATTGGTCAAGTAAGTATGAGAAGATAATACAGACTGTTCTTTCAGATATTCTTCTTTGGCTTTGTTAAGCTTTTCTTGACATTCGGATTTTGTTTTTGCGGTAACACTTTTTCGTTTTGTTTTGCCGTTTTCATTTTTACCGATGTTAAACCAACCTTCCCATCTTCCGTCTTTTCTTTTGCGAAGTGTTCCTTCGCCTTTTGTTCTTCTTGCCATTCTATAGCCTCCTTTCTGCTTTTGGCAACTCAAACATTACCACAAGCCTTTTTCAATAGCCAGATAATTATCTTTTAGATTTTTCATCAATCCATTCCTTGAGTTGTTCTTTTGGAATGGATTTTCTTCTGCCCAACTGAACAACAGGGAATGATTTATCTTTTTCAATTAGCTTATACAAGCTGACATTAGATATGCCAAGCACCTCTGCCGCTTGATTGACTGATAGCATTACGGGCATTTCATCAAAGTTTTTATACACTTTATCACCTCCGTTTCTTGCTTACAGGTTTGCACAAATCGCCTGTAAGCCGTTTTTAGTTTTAGTCCGACGAGTTACTCTATT
>CABQCC010000169.1 GCA_902462495.1 uncultured Eubacterium sp.
ACTACACCTACGGTACAAACGGAATTTCTGTTCCGGAGGCCGATAATAACTAAATTGATTGCGCAAACCGTGCACATTTCATAAAATCCACGGCGGGCAAATTCCGAAGCGGTATTTTTGTAGCCCTCCGGCAAAATATAAGAAAACGCACTGAAGAAATACGCAAGCTGTGAAAATAGATACAAAAGATATGTTGCGGAAATTACGCACAAAAACGAAGTGCAAACCGTGTACGGCAGACTTTTACGCTTTTTCAGCTTGCCTTTTTCGGTCGCAGTATTCTTATGCCTTAAAGAAAACAAATAAGAATAGCACAGCGGAATCAAAATCAAAGTCACAAGAAGCTCGCCAATATACGAAGCAAATTTTGAAACGACACCGCTGACAAGTCCCTCAAAGGCTGCATCCGACTTTACAAGAAGCGGAACAACGGCACACAAAACAGGGATTGCAAGTAACACTCCGGCAAGTGCGGACAGCGATTTTTTGTCCTTTTTCTCCCCTGCTTTGACCGAACCGACAACATCGGGCATAGCCCTGAACACTCCGCAAGTTAGGGCTTTGAACGAAGCACCCATTATTTTATACGAGCCGAATTTTTGCTTTTCGTCTGTATACGACACGCAATAGAGCACATAAAGTCCAAGTGCCAAAATCGGCATCAAAAACTGCGTTATGCTGTCGTTATAGAGGGTTACGGGAATTGAGGACGCCACGCCCAGAATTCCGTAAACAACACCTATCGGTGACGGTTTTTGATTTTTGCCAAGCAAATACACCGTTGAAAATGCAAAAGAAAGCACATACGCAAGTGTAAATCCCAAACCTATTGCTTTGGCAAACAGCACAAAATCAACAAATACAAAGCACAATGCAAGCGCCACGGGAAACAAAAATTTATCCTTTTTGTCAAGTGGCGAATATTGTTTTTCAGTCATAACAGCACCTCACAAACAATCAAATTTAATCAGGCTGATATTCAAGAATGTCGGCAGGCTGGCAATCGAGTTCTTTGCAAATTGCATCGAGCGTTGAAAAGCGAATTGCTTTTGCCTTGCCTGTTTTGAGAATTGACAAATTAGCCTGCGTGATGCCCACACGGTTGGCAAGTTCAAGCGAGGACATCTTGCGTTTTGCAAGCATAACATCCAAATTAACTACAATCATTTTGCCCTCCTATATTGTCAAATCGTTTTCTTCTTTAAGTTCAATCGCTTTTGCAAAAATCTTTTTGATGACCTTCAACAGCATAGCCATAAAAAGTTCCGCAAGCAAAAGCATCACAAACAAAACAACATAAACATCAATATGCAAAACAACTGATGCAACAACTGCTACAAGGCTGACAGCACCCGCTGCCAAACAGCAATAGCTTATCACATCAAGATATTTTGTTGTTTTAAGTTCAAACACTTCGTTTTTCCTCACGACAGTCAAAAGTTTATCAATAAATGCGAGTGCCACATATCCCGGCGGAAGCGAAAACAGAAAAGTATAAAGCACGGTGAAATACTTTTCCTCCACACCCTCAATCAGCTTTGTGCCGTGCGCTCCCGCAAACTGAAGCTCAAACAAAACAACACCTGCCACCGCCAAAGCAAAATAGCAAAACTTGATTATAACCTTTAACGCTACTGTGGTTTTATCGTTATACATAATTCTACCTCCGTTGGTATCTTTTTCATTGTTATACTACAAAAATTATCGTTTGTCAATAATTATTTATCATTTTTCAAGCATTATTTTATTCATAAACAAAAACGAGTAAAGAATCATAAATGACGCTTTACTCGTTTTAAGCTCTAAGTTTAAAATATACTATTTAGTTTTTACAATTTTTTTGGCAGACCATTTGCCATAATAAATTTTACCGTTTACATTTTTAACTGCTCTAACCTTAACATAATATGTTTTGTTTTTCTTTAAGCCTTTAAAAGTAAATGACTTTTTGTTATAAACATTAACTTTTTTGCAAGAGGTAAACTTTTTATTAGTTGACAAATATACTTGATATTGATTTGTTCCCGAAACCCCATTCCAAGAAGTTTTAACGGTTTTTAATTTTTTACTGTACGCCTTTACATTTGAAGGAGTTGCAATATTAGGAGTATAAGAAACTGAAAAATCACACTCCCCCTTTTGAAAAAAGCCCCAAGCCCCAATATAAACATATTCAAAAAGCATATAATACTCTCCGGCAGGTAAATTCCATTCATATTTGCCATAATAAATATTTCTTGCAGAACTAAAACCTGATTTGATTACATTATAATCAACATTATATTCTTCATCCAAATTTTCAGCGCTGTAAATTAAGTAATCTATTCTACTCTCATATTCCAACGGTAAATAATATTTACTTTGTGCTTCCATATTTAATATAATCTTACCGCTGACCGGTACAGAGAATTTAAAAGCATCATAATAATAATCGCTTCTTACTCCAAAACTGCTTTGGTGTTTACTTGCATCTTCTAAAGACGGTGAAGCATTATAAACTGTGTCAAAATCAATATCAACAGCTTGGTCTGCCCAACCGCCTGCATAAGCAGTCATTGATGTACCTGTAACGATACCGATTACCATAATTAATGTCATAAATAAACTTAAAATTCTTTTCATAATTATCTCCTTTAATAATAAATACATTTTGTACATATGATTTGTACAAAACAATTATA
>CABQCC010000170.1 GCA_902462495.1 uncultured Eubacterium sp.
ATTATCTTAATCGGGTTCCTTACTTTTTCGTCGTTGTTTAATTTTCAAGGTCCTTATCGTCTCGCTCTCTCGCTGACGACTTGTACATCTTACCACCTCATTACCCAAATGTCAACACTTTTTTTAAAAGTTTTTTCGCCTTTGAACACCCCTCCTCGTGTTCCATATCTTTTGTTATTCAATGTTACTACAATATCTGTGTTTTCCTCAAAAATTCTACACAATATATATAAAACAGCCCCTGTTTTGAGCTAAATCACTATCGGTTTAAAATTCAACACTTTTTCAATCTTTTTAAAAATCATTATAATATCTTCATATTTTATTGTTATATCGAAAAATCTTATTGACTCATTGGTGACTGTCAGAATATTTGCATTGTCATATCCCAAAGAAGCCGTGTTGTAATAAGCAACGGCTATGCCCACCAACAACACGACTACTGAAAGCAACAACATATTTATTACATACTTCCTTGATTTCACACAATCATTCCTTTACATACTTCTCATTGAGCAATTCGCCAAGTGCGTTGCCGAACAATCTTGCCGAATAGCAAGCCTCATCCAAAGTGTTGGCATCTGTTCCGACTTCAAGCAGGAACGAATAATGAGTTTCGTACATATTATACTTTCGCTCGGAAAACAAAATCGGACGCATCAAACCGGGATAAAGTTCTTCAACCTTGTTCTGAACCTGCAAATCAAACTTCAAATTTTCTTCCCAATCAGGGAAGTTTTTAACCCTGTTATATTCGCAACCGGATATAATCATCATTCGGGCAGCTTTTTTGCCGTTGATTTTTGCAGTCGGTTTTACCTTGGTTTTGTTTGAATATGTAATATCATCACGGTGAACATCAATCGTAACTTCTATTGACGGATACTGCTCAAGGTATTTTTCAATCGTTGCACGGGAGTTGTCGTATGATTTTGTGTAATTTTTATCGTGAATGGTTCTGTCGTGAATTACATTGAATCCCTGTTTTTCAAGATAAGCGGTTAAATCATCTCCGACACGCACCATATTCCTTGCAGAATTGTTTGACCTCGCATCGGAGCTTATATAATAACCCGTATCCAGAAGAGAATACGCCTCGGTTGTGTGCGAATGATAAATAAGGACGGTCGGTTTTGACTTGTCATAAATCGTCAAATCGGAACCTTGATTGAGCAACGCTTTTATATTAGGAGAATAGAACGACCTTGGTATCTTGGTTTGAATTTGCAAATTGCCGTAAGACACGATTGTGCCTCCGCCTTGATATGCTTCCTCACTTGTCTTGCCCTTTGATTTTGATTTCGTTGCTGTCTTTTTCGCCTTATTCATCAGACGTGCAATATCCGAGGGTGTCTGCCGAATATCCATATAGTCCTTGCTGTCCTTGGCACTTATACTGTTCATCACAGGCTTTTCCTCTTGAGGTACGGTATTAGTAGTATTCTCCTCCACAGCGGAACTACTATTTGAAAATGTTGCCTTTGCATTATTATAAATCAAGGCAGGCGAACCCAATTTCAAAATCGACAAGGAAAAAGCGGTGAGAGGTTTTTCAATCAGCGGGGAGAGGTTGACGACTATGCCAACTATTCCGAACAATATAATAGTATTAATTATTATAATTATAATATTCTTTTTCATTATAAGCACCATTTATTAAACAAATTTTCACATCTAATTATATGATGCCGAGATAATTATTATCCCACGAGAGCCAACAAATCCTCAACGCTCAAATTTTTTTGGAGGCAAACATTGATGCCCATACCGATGAGTTTTGCTCCCTGCTGGCAAATTCGGTCAATTTCACGAGGGGTGACAAAAACATCGTCATTACCTTTGCCGGAAATTATCCCCGTGCTGACAACGGTCGGTATTCCAACCGCAACAACAGGCACTCCGAGAGTTGCCTTTGATATTTCGTGCCTGTGATTGCCGACACCCGAACCGGGAGAAATTCCCGAATCGGAAAATTGAATTGTTGTGCCGAGTCTTTCTGCCGAACCTGCCGCAAGAGCATCCACAGCGATGACGCACGAAGGCTTTATCTGTTCGACAATCCCCTTGATGATTTCGCAGGTTTCTATCCCTGTGTCGCCAAGCACACCCGTATTGACGCAAGACACGGGAAAAAGTGACGGCAAACCAATATCATTTTTCAAACTGTCGGAAATATGACGAGTTGCCAAAACAAATGACGAAGTTGACGGTCCGAGCGAATCGGCAGTTATTTTTTTGTTGCCCAAGCCGACAACAAGAACCGAGGTCGGATTTTTCGGCATAACGGATTTCAGCACGGTTGAAAATTCATCAAGTCTGCCGTCTAAAATATCGGTGTCGTTCACAAATGAATTCACATCAAGCACAACATATTTCCCGACAGGTTTGCCAATGGCTTTTGAGCCGTTTTCGTTGAGCACTTCAACGGTTGTGATATTGTTGTCCTCGGTAATCTTCACTCCCGACAAAGCCGTCTTTTCGTTTTCTTCATAGCATTCTACTGCCAAATCTGTGCGATTTATCACAAAAATCACTCCAAAACTAACTATTTTTACTAAAAGTATGCCCAAAAACAAAAAAATGCTTGCATTTTATTTAAACTTGTGATAATATAAATCAGCATTAAAAAGAAATTAGGCATCAATGCCTTTATATCCAGTTTCTCGGAT
>CABQCC010000171.1 GCA_902462495.1 uncultured Eubacterium sp.
AGGTGAATCCCAAGTGAGGTATGTCTTGCCTTCAAGACCCTTTTGCCCCGATAGTTTGTAGTGAACATATCCTGCAAGAGTTGTGAGAAAATCAATATTCTTTGTGTGCTTTTCTCCATTGAGTATAGCTTGATACAAATGGGCAACACTCCATCTTTGCGGAATGTTGAAACCGAAAAGTTCGGTAAGTTCCTTTGCCGATTCGCCCGTAATCGTATTGCGCCAAGTCCTGAATTCGCAAAGTTGATTGCCGTCTTTATCAAGCGGAAGATACCCGTGCATCATTGCGGAAAAACCGAGAGAAGCAAGCTTTGTAATTTTTGCTCCGAACTTACTTTCACAATCATCATTAAGATTTTTATAAGCATCTTGAAGCCCTGACCAAACATCATCAAGGCTGTAAGTCCAAACGCCGTTTACAAGTTTGTTTTCCCAAGTATGAGAACCTGAGGCAATTGGGTTAAAATTCTTATCAATAAGCACCGCTTTAATTCGGGTTGAGCCGAATTCTATACCCAAAGATTCAGTACCGTCAAGCGTATAATTCATCAAAAGTTATCTCCTAAATTAAGATATAATTATTATACAAAAACGCAAATTATAATTCAATATAATATTTAATTATTTTAGATATTTTTCGACTTTTTTCTTTAATTTTATTCTGTAAAGTTTCAACAGCAGACCGTAAAGCTTGTCAAACACGGTAAACACGAGGTTTAGACAAACAATAAAGAGGACTATTCCCCACTTTCCGAGCATATCGTCAAACGGAATTCCAAACACATAAACGCACAAAACCTGAGTGAGAATCATTGAGGCATTAAAGGTTATGTATTTTAGAAGTATTGACAAAAATTTTGGCTTTATATCGTTGATTTTATCTCTGATTAGTGGATAATAACCAAAAAACAGCACATACAAAAGCAAACATTCCTTATCGCTCAACAATATGAACGAAACAGCGGATGTTGCAACATAAGTCAGCAATGCACATTTTTGCGAAATTGAGTCTAAAAGAATAATCATAATAAGACTTGCAATCAAAGGCATTGTATATCCGAGCACCCATATCAGCGAACCTAAAAACAACATAACGACCGACAAAGCGGTGGCTACGCCCGAATAGGCAATCAACCTTGAGTTTTTCAAATTATCACCCCATAAATGCAGTATGATAAATATTATATCAAATAAAACCGACAAGTTGTGAATTAATCGTAAACATTATTACTAAATTTTAAATATTTACTTTTAATTATATGAGAGGTATTTACAAAAGAGGCAAAAATCATTATAATTTAGTTAATGAAAAACAAGAGGTGTTTAAATGAAAAAAGCAATAGCCGTGGTTCTTGCAACCACAATAGCTGTTTCGGTGGCAATGATAGGTTGCTCCAAAGGACAAAAAAAAGAAAAAGATACTACATCAACAACGGTTGACGGACTCATAGGCAACGAGGACACATACGAAATCGTTGAAGAGGAAGTTACAAACGAAAAAGGAGAAGCTGTTACAGACAAAGACGGAAACGCCGTAACCACTCAGGTTATGTACAAAGAAACAACCGACAAAAAAGGCAACAAAGTCAATATTAAGATTGACGACAACGGTGAAGTTGTGACAGACAAAAACCACAAGCCTGTTACAGCAAAGCCAACAACTACAAAAACCACAACAACTAAGGCACCTAAATCAACAGAGCCGACAAGTGAAGTTACAACCGTTCCCGTTGACGAAGATGTTGTTCCGAAAATTGACGACAAGACAAAGCCTGCTGAATTTAACGAATCTGAAAAGAAGATTGTAAAATCAATGCTTGAAGTTCCGAATCTTTACAAATCGAACTACGAAAACGAAGACGGTGTTCCTGTTGAAGCCGCAAGACACACTGCTGTGTGGATGGCTCAAAGAGAAAATCTCAACACCAGCACTTACGCATCGGGTACAATTGTTCTCGGTCTTTTCAAATTCTTCGGTCAAACAGTAGTTCAATTCAAAAACAATTGCGGTTCAACTTCCATAATTACATACAACGAATCAAACGATACATTCACTATTCCAAAAGCAGAAAGTGAAAAGCAAACAGTTACTATTGAAAAAATCGAGGAATATGCTCAAAAGAACAACAACAATTATTACAAGGTTACTGCCAAGGTTTCGGGTTGCAGCAAAACAAAAGTTGTTGCGGTTATTCAGCAAAACAAACTTGACAATTCATTAGGCTTCAGCATCAAAGCTATGAGATGGTCATAAACTAAACAAACATAACCCCCGTAGAGAAATCTGCGGGGTTGTTTTTATACTCAATCAACATACTGCAAAAAACCTCTCATGCCGAAGTGACACGAGAGGTTTTGCTAATTAATACAATTTTTCGCCGTTTTCGATAGCCATAATTTGGTCAATTCTTGTTTGATGTCTGCCACCCTCAAATTTTGTGTTGATAAATACATCAACCAGTTCAAGTGCTGTACCCTCACCGATTACACGAGCACCCATGCAAAGGCAGTTTGCATCGTTGTGAAGTCGGGTATACTTTGCACTGAAATAATCGCTGCAACAGCAAGCTCTGATACCCTTTACCTTATTGAGATCGGCCGAGCACACGTCTGAACTCCAGTCACCGCTCAT
>CABQCC010000172.1 GCA_902462495.1 uncultured Eubacterium sp.
ACAGGCTATCGCATTTCTGACGGAAGCTTCACGACTCCAAACACATTATGTCGACCCGCTTGATAAAACGCAAAAGGAAAAACTAACCGATGCTTTTTATTCCGTGTTTGGCACATTTTATGCATCGGCTTGCGTGTTCGCTTTTACAATTCCTGTTTTGTATATGTTTTTTGGCTACGCAAGTATTGCCGGTATGGTTTCAAATTTGATTGCCGTACCGCTCGGAAGCTTGTGTGTTGTTATGTCGTTTTTGACCTATTTTGTGTCGCTTCTCGGCATAACTCCTTTGACCGCTTTCGCTGTGCTTCTTGCAACCAAATGTGACGATTTGCTGATAAGGTTTTGCAGTCTTTTCAGGGGCTTTAACAATTCTGTTCTCGGATTTGATTATGTGTTTGGTTTATGTCTTGCTGGCACTCTTGTTCTGTTTGGATTTGCCTTTGTTTTCGGCAACAAACAATTATTTAAAAGAACTGCGGTGATTTCGCTTGTGTTTGTTACGGTTTGTATGAGCGTTGCAACTGCTTGCGATTATAATTCTCTAACACTTCGTGTTTTTCCGCACGGTGCAACTGTCTGCACTTATAAAAATATAACCGTTGTTTATGGCATTAACACTTCCGATGATTTTTATTCGGTCAGCAGATATTTGCAAAACAATGCGATTTCGGTTGATTATCTTGTGACTCAGAGGTCGTATTCTTATCCTGCCAAATTGAGCAATTATACAGGGACAAATGTTTTTCTTTGCGATGAATTCAGCGATTCTGTCCTTGTCGGTGGCAGATATAATAATTTAGAGGTACAAAATACTTATAATGTTTCACTTGATGACGGCTTCGGTTTTTGCTATAATCAAGGAGATATATCTTTTTATTTTAACGATATCACAATAGGTTCGGCAGACAATTGCGATATAAAAATATCCTCGTCAAAAATCATTGACCCTAATGGTCTTGTTGAACTGAATGGCGACACCGTTGTTTATAAAATAAAAGACAAAAATTCTTTTAAGGTAAGGAGGCTTAATCAATGGCAAAAGTAGGAGAAGCAGAGCTTAAAAACCAAATAAAAGCAGGCGACTTTTCAAATGTCTATATGATTTACGGCGAAGAAGATTACCTAAAGGAATTTTATGTGAACAAGTTGAAAAACAAACTTGTTGAGCCGGCATTTGCCGATTTCAATTTTCATCAGTATGACGGCAAAAAAACTCCGATTTCCGAGATTTTGAATGATGCCGATATGATGCCGATGATGGCTGAATATTCGCTTTTGTTTGTTAACGATTATCCGTTTGACAAAAGCAAGGAAGATATCGAAAAAGTAAAGGCTTATTTAAAAGACCTAAATCCGAGTGCCGTTGTTGTGTTTTTGTTCACTCAAATCGAGGTCAATGCAAAGTTCAAAACTCTTGAAAATGCTATTGCCAAGGTAGGCACGGTTGTAAATCTTGAAAAAAGAACCGAGGGCGAACTTGCAAAATTAATCATTTCTTCCGCAAAAAAAAGAGGCTGTTCAATAGACACAACCAATGCAAAATATATGATTTCGCTTGTCGGAAACGATATAAAAACCGTTTTCAACGAGCTTGAAAAGATGTGCTCCTTTGTCGGCGAGGGCGAGATAACACGCAAAATCATTGACGATTTGGCTGTCAAATGTCTTCAGGCAAGAGTGTTTGATTTGTCAAAGTTTATCCTTGCCGGAAACAGCGACGGTGCTTACGAGGTACTTCGTGTTCTTTTTGCACAAAAGGAAGAACCAATTGCCGTGCTGTCGGTCATTTCCTCTTGCTATATTGATATGTACAGGGTGAAGTGCGCCATTGCTTCGGGAGAGGGCGAAAACTCAATTGCAGGCTATTTTAACTATAAGGGCAGGGAATGGCTCATAAGAAACGCTGTTCGTGACAGCAAAAAGCTCAGCCTTCAAAATCTGCGTTGTGCAATAGATGTGCTCTCAAAAACCGATGAACTTTTGAAGTCCACATCTATTGATAAAAACCTGCTTCTTGAGGAAACTGTTATGAAACTTTTGATGTTGAGGAATGGCTGATGGAAGAAAAAATCAAACTTACCGAGGCTGTTATTGTTGAGGGAAAATACGACAAAATCAAGCTTTCAAACATCATTGATGCGTTTATAATAGAAACCAACGGATTCGCTGTTTTTAAGGATAAATCCAAACTTTCTTTCATCAAAAAGCTTGCCAAGGAGAGGGGAATAATCATCCTCACCGACTCCGACCACGCAGGCTTTATGATAAGAAATTATATTTCTTCGGGCGTGCCGAAAGAACAGATAAAAAATGTCTATATTCCCGATATTTTCGGCAAGGAAAAACGCAAAAATACCCCGTCAAAAGAGGGCAAATTGGGCGTTGAGGGAATGACTAAGGAAGTGATACTTGCTTCTCTTGAAAAAGCAGGCGTTTCGTCAACTTCTTCTGTTTGTGACAATCCGATTACTACAGTCGATTTTTACGATTTAGGTTTGACGGGCGGAGCAAATTCAAAGACAAAACGCAAGGCTGTTTGCAAGGCACTTGACTTGCCTGAATTTCTTTCAACTGTGTAGGAATAAGAGTGCCAA
>CABQCC010000173.1 GCA_902462495.1 uncultured Eubacterium sp.
ATACAACGCAGAAAGCTTCACGACGGATATTTGACGGTTCAAATCAAAACAAACGGTGCAACGAGGCAAACGGTGTTGAAGAAAACATCAAGGCTGTCAGCGATGAAATGATTACAATACCGATGCTCGGCAGGGCGGAAAGCCTTAATGCAGGAGTTGCCGGTGCAATAACTATGTGGGAGATGCTCCGATGAAAAATGCAAGGTATCTCATATGGCTTCAGCTTACCGTTGGCGTAGGCAAGGCGATTAAGCCGATAATTGATTATTTTGGCTCAGCTGAAAATCTTTACAACAGCAATTATCTTCAGCGCAAGGTTTGTCCGAATGTGACGGACAAAATGCTTGACGCAATGGAACGCACTCCGATTGAAAAAGCGGATAAGATAATTGAAGTGTGCAAACAAAACGGCTGGGCTATAATCACGATTGATGATGAAAATTATCCGAATAAACTAAAAGAAATATTTGACCCGCCTGCGGTTTTGTATGTTGACGGCAAAATGCCCGATATAGACAAAATGCTCAGCATTGCGGTTGTCGGCACTCGCAAGCCGTCAAATTATGCAAAGAGCGTGGCAAGGGTTATATCAAAAGGTCTTGCAAGGTGCAACGCCGTGATAGTCAGCGGTGGTGCACTCGGAATAGACACCTCGGCGCATATCGGTGCTCTTGAATGCGGAGGAATTACAGTTTCGGTTATGGGTTGCGGACTCGGCTCAAACTATCTTGCTTCAAACGAAGATTTAAGACGAAGAATCACCGAAAAAGGTGCGGTCATTTCCGAATTTCCGCCGTTCACTCCCGCAAGCAGATTTACTTTTCCGATGCGAAATCGAATTATCAGCGGTCTTGCGGACGGTGTGTTTGTTGCCGAAGCGGGCACAAAAAGCGGTTCGCTAATCACAGCAACCTTTGCCGTGTCGCAAAACAGGGATATGTTTGCAACCGCCGCTTCGATTTTTGACAAGAGGTTCAACGGAACTAACAAGCTGATTTCAGACGGTGCCGTGCCTGTTGTTGATGTGGAGTCGATTATTTCTAACTACACGGAGAAGTATGCAACTCTTGATATGTCAAGGCTCGCAACCGTTGACGAATTGCTGAATGATGAATACAAAAAGCGTGATTTGACTCCCGAACAGGATGAGGAAATCACTTTTGAGAATATAGAAAAGCATCGCAAAAACCGAACACAAATTGACGAGCGGTCACGACAGCTTGTCGGTGATGAAAAATCGGTGTTTGATGCTATGGACGATGATTTTAAGGATGTTGAGAGCATTGCAAATGTTGCCAAGCTTGATATAAATTCCGTGCTTGTCGCCCTGACAATGCTTGAACTTGACGGGCTTTGTGAGTCCGGTATGGGCAAGCGATACAGAAGAAAACAATCTTGAATTTAACCGAAAGGACAAATGATATATGTCAAAGTTAGTAATTGTGGAGTCACCTGCCAAGGCTAAGAATATCAAAGGTTATCTTGGCAAGGGATATGAGGTTATTGCGTCAATGGGTCATGTTCGTGACCTTCCTGCCGCAAGACTCAGTGTTGATATCGAACATAATTTTGAGCCGAAGTATGCCGTAATCAAAGGCAAAGAGGCTCTCGTTGATGAACTCAAAACAAAGGCGCACAAGGCTGATTGTGTTTATCTCGCAACTGACCCCGACCGTGAGGGAGAGGCAATTTCTTGGCACCTTGCAAATTTGCTCGGTTTGAAACTTGATGATAAGAACAGGGTTACATTCAATGAAATTACAAAATCAGGCGTAAAAAACGGAATGGAGCATCCTCGTCAAATTGATATTGACCTTGTAAATGCTCAGCAGGCAAGAAGAATTCTTGACCGCCTTATCGGCTACAAGCTTTCTCCGTTCGTAAGCCAAAAAATCAGAAGAGGACTTTCGGCAGGCCGTGTACAGAGCGTTGCTCTCCGTCTTGTTGTTGACCGAGAAAACGAAATCCGTGCATTTAAGCCTGAAGAATATTGGACTATTGATGCAAAATTCACCAACCCTCCCGAAAGAAAGAGCTTTGCGGCTGCCATGGTTCAGGATAAAGAGGGCAACAAGGTCGGCACAGACAAAAATAAAATTCCGTCAAAGGAAGAAGCAGACAAAATGCTTGCCGATTTGGAAAACGCCGAATATGTTGTAACGGGCGTTAAAAAGGGCACAAGAAAGAAAAATCCTGCTCCTCCGTTCATCACCTCAACATTACAGCAGGAAGCATCTCGCAGACTTTCGTTCCAAGCAAGAAGAACTATGAAAGCAGCACAGGAATTGTACGAGGGTGTTGATGTCAAGGATCTCGGCACAGTCGGTCTTATCACATATATGAGAACCGACTCGCTCCGTATTTCCGACGAAGCTCGCAGTGCCGGCAATGATTTCATCAAGCAAACCTATGGTGAAAAGTATCTTCCGTCAACTCCGAGATTTTACAAAACAAGGGGCAACGCACAGGACGGACACGAAGCTATCCGTCCGTCAATGCCGGGTGTAACTCCCGAATCGGTCAAGGAGTCACTTACTTCCGACCAGTATAAAATTTACAAACTTGTTTGGGAACGCTTCATTGCTTCGC
>CABQCC010000174.1 GCA_902462495.1 uncultured Eubacterium sp.
GAAAACACCGCCGAGAGCGAAAACGAAATCCTTAAAAAAGCACTTGACATCTTTAAGCACGGAGGCAGAGCTTGTCGGATAAGAAAAGCTCAATTTTTCGCATATGATATTTTCCATAAAATTTCCTCCGTCAAATCAATAATCACAGGCAACAGCGACAGCAACGCAAACATTACAAACGCCACTGCATCAAAGGATTTTGAATAAATCCTCGGGTCAAAAATAAATGTGATTTTTCCGCCTGCCTTTGCACAAATCACATATACCAAAGCAGCCAATGACAGCGCAATCAACGCCCCGTCAATCGCCTTAAATTTATATCGTGAATACCTAACCGCCTTTGGATTGTATCCTCGTGCAGTCATAGAATCGGCGGTTACAATACTGCTTTCGAGGCTGTAAGTCACAAGAGCAGACAAATTGTTGAGTGCCGATTTCATTTTATTTTTCGGCTTCTTTCCGCCGTTGAGTGCCATTGAAGCCGTTTCAATATCTTTTAATTTCTTTGTAAATCTCGGAATAAAGCCAAGCACCATAGAAAAAAGCAATGCGGTTTTCGGTGCAAATCTAAAGGCATAAATCACCTTTTCGCTGTCAACCACTCGCCCGAAAATGCCAAACCACAGCACCATTGCAGTCACAACGAAGCCTTGATTCAAACCGTAAAACAATGCTTCAAGCGTAAATTCGGTGTCGCCGATTTTGAACAGCACCGTCATTCCGTAATGTGCAAAGAGCATATTGAACAACCCGATAACCAATATCATCACCACGGAAAATTTAAGTGATGACAGCGCTTCCTTGCCCCTGCTTTTCACCTCATAAAGCAACGCTCCGAGGAGCGACGCAAAAATAAAAAAAGGGTTATATACCGACACAACCAGCGCAAACATTCCGATAAAATACAAAAAATGAAATATCGGATGCAATTTGCTGAATCTGTCCATATATAATCCTCTCTAATATTCTATACCTCGTCTTGCGGAAATTCCGCTGTCGTAAGGGTGCTTTTCTTTTTGAAAAAATGTCACATAATCGGCAAGTTCGCAAAGTTCATCAACCTTGTTATGACCCGTTATGATGTATTCCCTGTCGGTCGAAAGCAATTTTTTCATATCATCAACGCTCAAAAATTTCGGAATTAAATCCGAAAATTCGTCAAGCACAATCACTTCTGCGGTTGATTTTTTGATGTACTCAACTGCCTTGTCAACCCATTCTTGATATTCGTCACCGGGATTAAATCCCAAATTATGCGGTGACGGATAAACCTCAAACGGCAAAACCGACAATTCGCTGCTTTGGTCATTCTTAAAAAATTGAACAAGCAAAACGCTCATTCCTGCACCGTAGGCACGCATAGATGCACCGACAGCCGAACAGGTTTTGCCCTTGCCGTAGCCGTAATAATAATGAATCATTTTATTCTAACTTCTTCTTTTGTTTTGTATCTGTATCCGTAATTGTCAAGAATGTGCATATTGTTAAGTGCAACCGTTGCACCCTTACCAACGCACAAATCAGGCATCGGATAAACCTCAACATCAAGTCCGAGTGCTTTTTTGAACAACTCGTCCATACCGTAAAGTTGTGCCGAACCGCCCGTCAAAATCACCTTTGACACGGTTATATCGGCAATAAGCTGCGGCGATGTGCGTTCAAACATAATTTGAGCAGCCGCCGTGATTTCCGCAAGCAACGGCTTCAAGCATTCGTAAATTTCCGTGCTTGTAATCTCAACGGTTCTCGGAAGTCCTGTAACCGAGCTTCTGCCGTTGACATTCATAGTCACCTCAGTTTCACGAGGGACAGCGCTGCCGATTTGCTTTTTAAGCTCCTCTGCGGTGCGAACACCGATTAAAACAGAGTGTTTATCCTTGAGGTGCTTTACAATTTCATCATCAAATGCATTGCCTGCGAGTTTAACGGTTTCGCACTGACTCATTGAGCCTTGGCTGACAACTGCCATATCCGTTGTGCCTCCGCCGATATTAATTACAAACGCACCGTTTGGCTGTTGAGGGTCTACCCCTGCACCGAAAGCGGCACAAAGCGGTTCTTCAACAAGGCACACCGACCTTGCACCTGCGGATATGATAACAGAAATAATCGTTCTTTTTTCAACATCCGTTGCAAGTGCCGGAACAGACGCAACAACTCTCGGTCTGAATATACTCTTTTTGATAACTCTGCCGATAAAATATTTTATCATCTGAGCAGTCATATTATATGAGCCGATTACACCGTTTTTAAGCGGTTGCAACACGGTTATACCGTTCGGCTCTCTGCCCTCAAGATAATAAGCTCGTCTGCCTGCATATAAAATTTTCTCTGTTTCGGTATCATAAGCAACATAGCTCGGTTCGTTGATAACCACGCCCTTGCCCGGCACGGTTATAACGATATTGCTTGTGCCCATATCTATACCAAGGTCATAACCAAACATCTGTTTCCCTCGTTTATTTCATAGCAAGATTATTTATATCAATTAACTATTGTACAATAGCGACTCTAAAAAGTCAACAAATCATCGTTATCATCACTCTCAA
>CABQCC010000175.1 GCA_902462495.1 uncultured Eubacterium sp.
GCTAAGCTTGCAGTTGACGGAATAAAAGAGCAGATTAAACGCTTTGACGAACAGGGCGACTTGCCGGCACCTCAACTTTGGCTCAATCCTAATGTAAAAGACTTTTTTGAATTTGACAATTCAAGAGATTGTAAGGATGTAAAACTTCTCAATTATGAACATCTTGGCAAAATTAAATTTCCAATCGCACAATAAGGAGAATATATGGCTATTTCTATGATTGCCGCAGTTGGCAAAAATCTTGAACTCGGTAAAAACAACGATTTGATTTGGCATTTTAAAGAGGATATGAAATTCTTTAAGGAAACGACTATGGGTCATCCTGTAATTATGGGCAGAAAGACCTTTGAATCCTTGCCAAAGGCACTTCCGGGCAGAAAGAACATTGTTATATCTACCAATCCTGAATATAAAGCCGACGGGGCTGAAGTTGTCGCTTCTGTTGAAGAAGCAATTAAACTTGCCGAAGCAGAGAATACAGAAGCTTTTGTTATCGGCGGAGGCAGAATTTACACCGAATTTTTGCCGTATGCCGACAATTTGTATCTCACGGAAATCGATGCAGAATGTCCTGATGCAGACACTTATTTTCCTGAATTTAACAAAAGTGATTACATCAAAGAAATTGTAAACTTCTATGATGTTAACGGCACAGAGTTTTATCATGTTATATACAAAAAATAATTTCAGCCTCTTTTTTAAAGAGGCTTTTTGTATTATCGTGTAAAAATGGATAATAATACTTTAAAAATATTTCAATTTCCTATTGACAAAGTAGGAAATAAGTTATATATTATAGAACGAAAAACCTATAAATTTAATAGGAATAAAAAGGCAGGTTAAAAATTATGACAACTATTTATGTTGATAACGCTGCAACCACACAGCTTTCCGACACTGCTTTAGAGGCTATGAAACCTATGATGCAAGAGATTTACGGCAATCCGTCATCACTTCATCATATCGGTCAAATTGCCAAAGAGCACCTTGAGGATGCAAGAGCAAGGGCTGCAAAATGTATAAATGCAAATCCAAACGAGATTTACTTCACATCAGGCGGTAGTGAGGCTGATAATCAGGCTATTATCACCGCTGCATATAACGGCGCAAAAAAAGGCAAGAAACATATTATTTCTTCAAAGTTTGAGCACCACGCTGTTCTTCACACTTTGGACAAGCTCGCAAAAGAGGGCTTTGAAATTGAACTTCTGGATGTTTACAGCGACGGAATCGTTAAAGTTGAAGATGTAAAAAATGCTCTCAGAGATGACACCGCACTTGTTACAATTATGACTGCTAACAATGAAGTAGGCACAATTCAACCTATCAAAGAAATCGGTGCTGTTTGTAAAGAGAAGGGCGTTTTGTTCCACACCGACGCCGTTCAAGGCTTCGGTCATATTCCGATTGATGTTGTTGATATGAACATTGATATGCTTTCTATTTCCGGACACAAGTTCCATGGTCCAAAGGGTGTTGGCTTGTTGTATTGCAGAAAGGGCATAGTTCTTCAAAATGTAATCAACGGCGGTGCACAAGAAAGAGGCAAGAGAGCCGGCACAGAAAATATGGCATCTATCGTTGGTATGGCTGCCGCTATGGAAGAAGCAGTTAAAAACCTTGATAAAAATGCAAAATATGTAAGTGCACTTCGTGACAAGATTATTGACGGTTGTGCAGATATTGAACGCCACACTTTGAACGGCGACAGATACAACAGACTTCCGGGCACAATCAATTTCTGCTTTGAGGGTATTGAGGGCGAAGGCTTGCTCCTTCTTCTTGACCAAGACGGCATTTGCGCTTCATCGGGCTCTGCCTGCACAAGCGGTTCGCTCGACCCGTCACATGTTCTTTTGTCAATGGGTATTCCTGTTGCAACCGCTCACGGTTCACTTCGTATTTCTCTTTGTGAATACAATACCGAAGAAGAAGCGGATATTATTATAAATTCAATCCACAAGGTTGTAACATATTTAAGATCGATTTCTCCTGTTTGGGAGAAAATTCAAAAAGGAGAGGTAGTAGAATAATGGCTTTATATTCAGAAAAAGTAATGGATCACTTTACAAATCCAAGAAATGTTGGTAAAATCGAAGATGCTGACGGTGTCGGAGAAGTTGGAAACGCAAAATGCGGAGATATTATGAAAATATATCTCAAGATTGATGAAAATCACATTATCACCGATGTTAAGTTCAACACCTTTGGCTGTGCGTCTGCTATTGCATCAAGTTCTATGGCAACATGTCTTATCAAAGGCAAGCCTGTCAGCGAAGCAGTTGAGCTTTCAAACAAGGCAGTTGTTGAAGCTTTGGACGGTTTGCCACCAGTAAAAATCCACTGTTCTGTTCTTGCCGAAGAAGCAATCAAGGCTGCTGTTAAGGATTATTATGACAAGAACGGCATTGAATACGATCCTGAAACATTTAAGGAGAAGGAAGCTCACGAATAATATTTAATTTTGTGATGCTTAGGAGTAGGTTATGGCTTTAAAAGACATACAAGAGGAAATTATAAGATTAAAAAAAGAAAAAGATATTTG
>CABQCC010000176.1 GCA_902462495.1 uncultured Eubacterium sp.
AAACACGGCGGGGATTTATCTCTTTCGGATTGGCGCAGACAGAATGTAACAGATATGGTTAAGCGTGTTTACGACGCTGTGAAAAGTATAAACAAAGATGTTGAATTCGGAATAAGCCCTGCATCAAATATTGAAAATGACAGAAATAATCTTTATGCTGATGTTGAGTTGTGGGTTAAAAACGGATATGTTGATTACATTTGCCCTCAGGTGTATTTCGGCTTTAAAAATGTGTATCAACCGTTTATGTTTACCGTAAAAAAATGGGTTAAACTATGTCAAAACACAGATGTTGATTTGTATATAGGTCTGCCACTCTACAAGGCGAATACAAAGGATGAATACGCTGCGGAAAATGACAGCAGTATAATCAATGAATTTAAAAATAACAATGATATAATCGCTCGGCAAATTACATATATTTCAAAAATAGATAAAATAAAAGGATACTACATCTTTTCATATTCGCAATTGTCAAGCGAAAATGCCGAGGATGAAGTATCCAATATGTATGAAGTTATGCAAAGCAACAGTTAAGGCTGATGTCGGCACTTTTGATTGTCACTTCTATTTCTTTGCCGATAATGTCTGTGTCGCTTTCCATACGAACAGGCACATAATTCTTTGTGTAGCCTTGATAGGTGTTACCGCCGATATTGTTTTCAAACAAAACAACTTCTTTTGCACCGATTAATTTGTTGAAGTATTCGTGACGAATCTTGTTTGTTTCTTCAATCATAACAGACGCTCTGCGCTCTTTTTCCTGCTTTGGTATATTGTCGCCCTTGCGAGAAGCAACTGTGCCTTGTCGCTCGGAATATGGGAAAGTGTGCACTTTTTCAAAGCCGATTTCTTTTGCAAATTGAAGGGAAGTGTTGAAATCTTCCTCGGTTTCGTCATTGAAACCTACCATAATATCGGTTGTGATGGTAGCGTCATCAAATGTTGCACGGAGTTTTTTGCAAAGCCGGCGGTATTCATCAGAACTGTAGTGACGATTCATATCTTTCAGCGTTTTGTCGCATCCGCTTTGGAGTGAAATATGAAATTGCGGACAGAACTTTTCGTATTTTGCAAGTCCCTCAATAACTTCATCGGTTATGTGGTCAGGTTCAAGTGAACCGAGACGAACTCGTCTGATGTTTTCGTCCTCATTGCAAATTCTGACAGCATCAACAATGTTGAAATTTTCACCCTTGCCGTATGACGACAGATTGATTCCGACAAGTACAATTTCCTTTATTCCGTTGTTGCCGAGCATTTTGATTTCGTCCTTCAAATCGTTAAGAGATTTGCTTCGAACTCTGCCTCTTGACATAGGAATAATGCAGTATGAGCAAAATCTGTCGCACCCGTCCTCGATTTTAACAAATGCTCTTATTCTTTCGCTGAAATGTTCAATCGAGCATTTTGTAAATTCGTCACCTTTTTGGTGCTTGTCAATTTTTACAATTCTGTTGTGCGAAACATTGTAGCGATTGATAAGGTCAAGAATATCATCGTTGCTCTTGTTTGAAAGAACGATGTCTGCTTCATTGAGTGCCGATGCCTGTTCAGGAAACGCCTGTGGCATACATCCGGTGAGAATAACAACAGAGTTAGGGTGCTGACGCTTGAATTTACGCACATTCTGTCTTGTCTTTTGGTCTGCTGTGGCAGTAACCGTGCAGGAATTTATTATGTAATAGTCTGCATCCTCGTTGTGCGAAACAATTTGCATACCCGCATTTTTGAGGATTTCAGCCATATATTCGGTTTCGTATTGGTTGACCTTGCAACCAAGTGTATAAAATGCTGCTTTCATATATTTGATGTCCGCCTTTAAATTTTATGCTATTATATCAAATTTCAAATATTATTACAATATATAGTAGGTGTTCTTATGAAAAAAATATTGGCAATTTTGCTGTCCATTGTTTTTATGCTTCAACTGCCTGTGACGGTTTTAGCAAATGACAACAAGGAAAAGAACGATAAAATAAATGCAAAATCAGTATGCCTTATGGCTCTTGATACGGGCGAAGTGCTTTACGCCGAAAATGAATATGATGAACTTTCTCCTGCCTCTGTTACAAAAATTATGTCACTTTTACTTGTGCTTGAAGCACTCGACAGCGGAAAAATCAAGCTGACAGATAAAGTGACTGCATCAAAAGAAGCCGTGGCAATGGGTGGTTCTCAAATTTGGCTTGAAGTCGGAGAAGTTATGACGGTTGAGGAATTGCTCAAGGCTGTTATTATTGCAAGTGCAAACGATGCCTGCACAGCGCTTGGAGAATATGTTGCCGGCTCTGATGTTGCATTTGTAAAGATGATGAACGACAAAGCAAAATCACTTGGGTTGAAACATACAAATTTTGAAAATTGCACAGGTCTTGACGACACCGTAAAGGCACATTATTCCTGCGCCTACGACCTTGCCGTTATTTCTTGCGAAGTGATGAAACACCCATTGATTACAAAATATTCGACTATATGGCTTGACAGCCTCAGAGGCGGAAAAACAGAATTGAATAACACAAACAAACTTGTTCCGCCAACC
>CABQCC010000177.1 GCA_902462495.1 uncultured Eubacterium sp.
GATAAATCCAAACTTTCTTCCGACCAGTATAAAATTTACAAACTTGTTTGGGAACGCTTCATTGCTTCGCTTATGGCATCTTGCCAGCAAGAAACCATGAAAGTTGAAATCACGGCAAACGGCTATGTTTTCACAGCAAGCGGATACACAGTTAAGTTTGACGGCTTCACAGCTTTGTATGAGGAAAAAACCGATGATGCACAGAAGAAAGACAGCGAATCTCCGCTTCCTCCTGTTGCAGAGGGCGATGTGCTTAAACTCAAGAGTATTCTCGGCAATCAGCATTTTACACAACCGCCTGCAAGATACACGGAAGCTTCTCTTACAAAGGCACTTGAAGAAAACGGCGTCGGTCGTCCGTCAACATATGTAACAATCACTTCAACAATTCTTTCAAAGGAATATGTTGTTCGTGAGGGCAAGCAGTTTGTTCCTACCGAACTCGGCGAAGCGGTTACAAATCTTCTTAAAGAGAGAATACCGAACATTGTAAATGTTAAGTACACCTCAAAAATGGAAGACGACCTTGATAAAATCGATTCGGGCGAAAAAGATTATATCGATATGATTCGCCTTTATTACGATGATTTTGTTGAACCGCTTGAAAAAGCAAAGAAAGATATGCAGGGCGTTAAGATTAAGCTCAAGGAAGAAGAAACCGATGTTGTCTGCGAAAAATGTGGCAGAAAAATGGTTGTCAAGGTTGGCAGATTCGGCAAATTCCTTGCTTGTCCGGGCTTCCCTGAATGTAAAAATGCAAAACCGCTAATCACAAAGACAAAGGCAAAATGTCCTCTTTGCGGCGGTGATGTTATAGAAAAGAAAACAAAGAGGGGCACACCGTTCTACGGCTGTTCAAATTATCCTGAATGTAACTTTATGACTTGGGACGCACCAACCGATGAGGTTTGTCCAAAGTGCAACAAGTCGCTGTTCAGAAGAAAGGGAAATGTGCTTTATTGTCCTGACACAGAGGGCTGTGGATTTACAAAGCCTGCTCCAAAGAAAAAGTGATTATGAAAAAATTTACAGTTATCGGTGCCGGACTTGCAGGTTGTGAAGCGGCGTGGCAAATAGCCGAAGCAAGCTACAATGTCACTCTGTTTGAAATGAAACCTGAAAAGTTCTCACCGGCACATAAAAATAAAAATTTTGCAGAGCTTGTTTGTTCCAACTCACTCAAGGCATCGAGAATTGACAGCGCAGCAGGCTTGCTCAAAGAGGAAATGGCTCGCCTCGGTTCACTTACCGTTCCTGTTGCAAGGAATTGTGCGGTGCCTGCCGGCGGTGCTCTTGCTGTTGACAGAAATGAGTTTTCTCAAACCGTAACGGATATGATTGATTCGCATCCGAACATCACGGTTGAAAATAAACTTGTTGAGGAAATTTCACTTGATGATGACGAAATCCTGATTATCGCAACAGGACCTCTCACCGAGGGCAAACTCGGCGAAGCAATCCAAAATTTGTGCGGAGATTATTTGTCGTTTTATGATGCTGCCGCTCCGATTGTTATGGCAGACAGCGTTGATATGCAAAAGGCGTTCGGTGCTTCGAGATATGACAGAGGCGGAGATGACGACTATATCAACTGTCCGTTCAACAAAGCAGAATATGAAGCGTTCATTGATGAACTTGTCAATGCCGAGGGTGCAGTTGTGCACGATTTTGATGTGTACGAGGGCTGTATGCCGATTGAAAAACTTGCAAAAAGAGGACTTGACGCTCCTCGATTCGGCCCTATGAAACCGGTCGGACTTGTTGACCCAAACACAGGGCACAGACCGTGGGCGTGCGTTCAGCTTCGCAGAGAAAACAGCAAAGGCACAATGTTCAACCTTGTCGGTTTTCAAACCAATTTGAAGTTCGGCGAGCAAAAGAGGGTGTTCTCTATGATTCCGGGGCTTAAAAATGCGGAGTTTGTCAGATACGGTGTAATGCACAGAAATTCGTTTCTTAATTCGCCAAAGCTCTTGAACGCCGATTTTAGTTTGAGAAGCAATCCAAACATCTTTTTTGCAGGTCAAATCACGGGTGTTGAGGGATATATGGAATCTGCGGCTTCGGGAATTATGGCAGGCATAAATGCCGTAAGACGAGCAGAGGGCGAAGAACCGCTTGTTTTGTCGGAATACAATATGATTGGTGCTCTTTCGCAGTATATCAGCGATGAGAGTGTAACGAATTTTCAGCCGATGGGTGCAAACTTCGGTGTTTTGCCTCCGATTGAGCCGAAAATCAGAGATAAGAGAGAAAGATATATGGCTCTTGCAAACAGAGCTTTGGAGCAATTATGAAAATTATAGTTGACGCAATGGGCGGAGATAATGCTCCGCTTGAAATAATCAAAGGCACGATGCTTGCGGTGGATGAGTTTGGCATTGATGAGGCTGTTCTTCTCGGTGATGAAAATGCAATTAATTCTTGCGTTAAGGAAAACAACATTGCATTGAAAAATACGAAAGTAATCA
>CABQCC010000178.1 GCA_902462495.1 uncultured Eubacterium sp.
GAGCCTATTTGCCTGATGTGCGGCAACAGCCTGTGCACCGCCGACAAGGAACACTCTGTCTACCCCTGCAACAGCAGCGGCAGCCATAATATTAGGGTCGGGATTTCCGTCGGTTGCAGGAGGAGTTACCATAATAATTTCCTTTACTCCTGCAATTTTGGCAGGCACTGCATTCATCAAAACAGATGACGGATAAGCCGCTGTGCCGCCCGGAACATAAATGCCGACTCTGTGAAGTCCACGAACTCTCTGTCCCATAATAACTCCGCTTTCCTTGGTGGTCATCCAAGACTGTTGAGCCTGACGGAGATGGAAATCATAAATATTATCCTTTGCTTTGATTATGGCTGACTTGAAATCATCATCTACCATATTGAGGTATTCCTGAAGTTCATCTTTTTCGATAACAGTCTTTTTAGGAACACCGCCGTCAAAACGAACCGTGAATTCTCGAACGGCGTCATCACCGTTTTCCTTAACCTCATTTATAATATTTGAAACGATAGCAACGATTTTCTCGTCAGTTTCGTCAATTCTTTTTTTCAGATTTTCCATAACGGCATATTCTGCTTTGCCGTTTGCCTTTGTAATTTTCATCTTTTTCTCCTATCAAACACGGGACGCAAGTTCCAAATCGTTCAAAAATTCTTCTATTTCAGTCTTGCGAAGCTTCATTGAAGCCATATTTACTATCACTCTTGCGGAAATCGGGAAAATATCCTCAACAACCTCAAGGCCGTTTTCTTTCAAAGTTGAGCCTGTTTCAACAATATCAACAATGCCGTCTGCAAGCCCCAAAAGGGGAGCAAGTTCAACGCTGCCCTCAATCTTTATAACTTCAACATCCATACCCTTTGATTCAAAAAATTCCTTTGCAACCTTTGGATATTTTGATGCAACGGTTTTTCGCTTATAACCCGAAAAGAAATCTGTTCCCTTTGGGCAAGCAAGGGCAAATTTGCATTTGCCGATGTTCAAATCAATAACCTCATAAAAAGATGAGCCGTGCTCAACGATTGTATCCTTGCCGACAATGCCGATGTCGCACACGCCGTGTTCAACATAAGTAATTACATCAGGTGCTTTTGACAACACGGTTTCGTATTTATCCACAGGGAGAATAAGCCGTCTGCCCTTATTTTCAAGTTCCTTTGTGTCAAGACCCATAGTCTTGAACAATTCAACGGTTTTTCGCTCCAATCTGCCTTTTGTGAGAGCAATACGGATAGGTCGTTCAACATTGATAACCTCGTGCATAGCCTCGCACAAAGCAGTCACCTCAACAGCAAAGCCGATAGCCGGAGCAGGCATACCGAATTCGCCGAGAAGATTGTCATATCTACCGCCGGAAAGAACAGAAATACCCGAACCTTCGGCGTAGCCGTGGAATATAATTCCCGTGTAATAATTTGAACGATTCACAAGACCGAGGTCGAGAATGATATAATCTTTCAGTCCCTCATCACAAAGCCTGTTGTAAACAGTTTGAAGATACAACAAAGCCTGCTGAAATGCAGAATCGGAATATAGCTTTTTTGCTTCATCGATAACAGACGCATCACCAAAAAGGCGAGGCAATCTGCGGATTACTCTTGTTTCGGCGGTGTCACCGATTTTATCGAGCAAATCACCGAGAGCCGCATAGTTCTTCGACTCGATAAAGTTGACAACATCTGCTCTGTCATTTGGCGAAATATTCATTTTGCCGAGAACGACATTGAAAAACGCCGCATTGCCGAGTTCGAGTTTAAATGAATTGAGGTTGCATTTTTTCAGGCTTTCAACCGCCATTTTGACAATCTCTATATCCGCATCAAAAGAGCCGTCACCGATGAGTTCAACACCGCTTTGAGCAATCTCACTCGGTCTGCCTGCCAAATCCTTTGCCCTGACGAATACAGGCTGACTGTAATACAACCTGACAGGAAGCTCCTCATCGTGCAACCGTGTTGCGACCATACGGGCAATAGGCATAGTGTTGTCGGGGCGAAGAACGGTTGTTCTGCCCTTTGAATCAGACATTTTGAACATCATCTCCGATTCAATGCCGACATTGTCGCTTTTGAAAACATCAAAGTATTCAATAGCGGGAGTAATTACCTTTCTGTAATTATTTTCCTTGAACAAAACAGAAAGTTCGTGTTCGACCCGTCTTCTGTCGTCGCACTCCTCAAACAGATAATCTCTGCTGCCCTGCGGAGTAATCTTTGAATATCTTTTCATAATAATGTGTGATATTTCCGTGGAAATACCGTCCTTTCCTATAGTTCACTTTAGTACGCTAATATGCTAACACAATAAAGTATACTTGTCAAGTTGCAATGGGCGCAAACTTCGGGAGTCGCAACAGGTGCGGT
>CABQCC010000179.1 GCA_902462495.1 uncultured Eubacterium sp.
TGATGAATCCATTGAAGCGAGGTGTCAAAATTATCCTCTCTGAGTCTGCCGATAGAAACTGCCATACCGTTTTCAAGCATACGCTCTGAATGAATTTGCGGTCTGTCAGGCTCTGTGAAGTAGTTGAGGAAATGCTTTGGTGCAGACGGAAGCTCAAGTTCTTGTGCTCTGCCCTTAAAGTTGTTCCAAATATCAATCATTTCTTCTTTTGTTGGCTTCTTTTCAAAGTTTACAAATACTGCGCCGAGGTGACCGTTTGAAACAGGAACTCTTATGCACTGTGCTGTAAAGTTAGGCTTTGTTGCATTTTCGATGTGGTCGCCTTCGATTTTACCCCAAAGTTTGAGAGGCTCTTTTTCGCTCTTCTCTTCTTCGCCGCCGATGTATGGAATAACATTGTCAATCATTTCAGGCCATGTTTCAAATGTTTTACCTGCACCTGAAATAGCTTGGTATGTGCAAACCAAAACATCTTTTACACCGAACTTGTCGTGAAGAGGGAAGAGGGCAGGAACATATGACTGAAGTGAGCAGTTTGACTTAACTGCGATGAAACCACGCTTTGTGCCGAGTCTCTTTCTCTGTTCAGGAATGATGTGGATATGCTCAGCATTAAGCTCAGGCACAACCATAGGAACATCAGGAGTGAATCTGTGAGCAGAGTTGTTTGAAACAACAGGGCACTCGTGCTTTGCGTATTCTTCCTCAAGAGCCTTGATTTCGTCTTTCTTCATATTTACCGCACAGAATACGAAATCAACCATTGAGGTGATTTTTTCAATATCGTTGGTAGCGTCCATAACTACCATTTCTTTATATTTATCTGCAAGCGGTGTGTCCATACACCATTTGTTGCCGATAACTTCGCCGTAAGGTTTGCCTGCCGATCTTGAAGATGCTGCAAGCACAACAACATTGAACCATGGGTGATTTTCAAGCAAGGTCATAAATCTTTGACCTACCATACCTGTGGCACCTACGATGCCGACATTAAATTTTTTCATAAATAATTCTCCTTAGAACTTGTATTATTTATCATTTTGCAATATAATAGACAAAGTGCAATTCGCACAAGATAATTTAGTATATATAATATCACTATTTATATATGAATGTCAATTAATAATTATATAAATTTGGAGAATATTTGATGAAAACTTCTGACTTTTATTATGATTTGCCTCAAGAACTTATCGCTCAGACCCCAATGGAGCCGAGAGATATGTCAAGACTTATGGTTATTGACAAGAATACAGGCGAGATAGAACACAAAATCTTTAGAGATTTAACCGATTGTTTAAGACCCGGCGACTGCCTTATTTTGAATGATACAAGAGTTATTCCTGCAAGAATTTACGGCGTAAAAAAGGAAACAGGCGCTGTTGTTGAATTTTTGCTTTTAAAGCAAAGTGAAAATAATGTGTGGGAATGTCTTTGTAAACCCGGCAAAAGAGCAAAGGTCGGTACATCTTTTGTGTTTGGCGATGGAATTGTTGAATGTGATGTTATAGATGTAACCGATGACGGAAACAGAAAGGTTCAATTTAAATGCGATTCCAAAGAAATATATACAATATTGGACAAGATTGGCAAAATGCCTCTCCCACCATATATTACGGAAGAACTCCAAAATGGTGAATTGTATCAAACCGTTTATTCAAAAGAACTGGGTTCTGCGGCAGCACCGACAGCCGGTTTGCACTTTACCGAGGAAATGCTCAAACAAATTGAAGATAAAGGTATTAAGATTGGCTATGTAACGCTTCATGTAGGTCTTGGTACATTCAGACCTGTAAAGGTTGACGATGTAACAAATCACAAAATGCACAGCGAACATTATCACATCAGTAAGGAAACCGCCGATTTGATTAATGATACAAAGAAAAACGGTGGCAGAGTTATTGCGGTTGGTACAACAAGCACAAGAACACTTGAATCCGTCGCAACAAAAAACGGCTGTATTTGTGAGGACGAAGACGATACTTCAATTTTTATTTATCCGGGATATGAGTTTAAATGTATTGACGGCTTGGTAACAAATTTCCATTTGCCTGAAAGCACATTGATTATGCTTATTTCGGCGTTTGCAGGTTACGACAATGTAATGAATGCTTACAAAATCGCTGTGGATGAGAAGTACAGATTTTTCTCATTTGGCGATGCATGTTTCTTTGCAGATATAAAATAAGGAGATATTATGGGATATAAATTATTAAAAACAGAAAATAAGGCAAGACGAGGCGAATTCTCAACTGTTCACGGCACGGTTCAAACCCCTTGTTTTATGAATGTTGCCACTGTTGCTGCGATAAAAGGCGGTCTTTCAACTGTTGATTTAAAAGAGGTCGGTGCACA
>CABQCC010000180.1 GCA_902462495.1 uncultured Eubacterium sp.
AAAAATTCAAGAAGTCGGAATTGTTGCAGAATATCAATAGCGCTCATCTATCGTTGCCGTGGGCGATAACCTCATTCACAACACTCTCATTGACGCAGGAAAGCAGGATGACGGAAGCCTTGATTATTCCTCTTTTTATGAGAATATTTCAAACTATGTCAAGTCTGCCGATATTGCGTGCATAAATCAGGAAACTATGCTTGGCGGCAAGGATTTTGAGTATCAGGGCTACCCGATGTTCAACACTCCTTGGGAGGTTGGCACGGCGGCTATTGATGCAGGCTTTGATATCTTCACTTGCGCAACAAACCATTCTCTTGATGTGCAAAAATTTGCGGGAATCGAAAAAGAATGTGAGTTCTTCAAAAAGCACCCTGAGGTTGTTCACCTCGGCACAAACAGTACCGAGGAAGAATACAACACCATTGCATATTATGAAAAGAACGGCATAAAGTTCGCACTTCTTAACTACACCTACGGTACAAACGGAATTTCTGTTCCGGAGGATAAGCCGTGGTGCGTGAATATGCTTGACGAAGATAAGGTTAAGTCCGACCTCAAAAAGGCTCGTGCAAATGCCGATTGCGTGATTGTGTTCCCTCATTGGGGCACAGAAAACAGCCACGAAATCAACGACCTTCAAAAGAAATATGTCAAGATTTTTTCGGACGGCGGCGCTGATATTGTCATCGGTGCTCACCCTCATGTGCTTCAGCCTGTTGAGTGGGTAACAAACGAGGCCACCGGCAAAAAGATGATTGTTTATTATTCTGTCGGCAACTTTATTTCTCATCAAACAAATCTCAACCAAATGTGTGGCGGAATGGCAGAACTCACAGTTGAACGAGTTGACGGCAAAGTTCAGGTCACATCGGCTAAACTTGCTCCTGTCGTTGATTATTATCACAACACGGGCAACGGCTACAAATTCTCTGTTTATAGGCTGTCCGATTATACTGACGACATCGCCTCCGAACAGGCAAAGGATGGTGCAACCGTAAAATATTTCACCGACCTTTCCAAGAAAATTGTCGGCGAGGAATTTTTGGACTTGAATTGATTGTTGTATAAATTCGACAAACGGTTTGTTTTAAATTTTGATTTTAGCCGTTGATTTTTACAAAGTTGAATAATTCCTTCAAAAATTGTTGACTTTAACATTTTGTGGGGATATAATGTGAGTGGTTGAACAAAGGCGTTCCGATTTTTCGGGATGCCTTTTTTTATGAAATGTGAAAGGAGTATTTATGATGAGTAAATACACAAAAGAGCAAATCCTCAAGGAAGCAAGAGAAAACGGCGTGCAGTTCATCAGACTTCAGTTCACCGACCTTTTCGGTATTATGAAGAATGTCGCAATCACATTGTCACAGCTTGAAAAAGCACTTGACAACGGCTGTATGTTTGACGGTTCGTCGATTGACGGTTTTGTCAGAATTGACGAGTCGGATATGTACTTGCATCCTGATTATGATACATGGGCTATTTTCCCTTGGAGAAAGCACCTCAACGCACAAACAGCAAGACTTATCTGCTCTGTTTATAAGGCAGACAATGTAACTCCGTTTGAGGGCGACCCGAGAAATGTGCTTCAAAAAGTTATTGACGAAGCAGCAGAAATGGGCTACGGCTTCAATGTCGGCCCTGAGTGCGAATTCTTCCTTTTCAAGCTTGATGAAAACGGCGCACCGACTCTCGAAACAGGCGATGAGGCAGGCTATTTTGACCTTAACCCTATCGACCATGGCGAAAACTGTCGCCGTGATATTTGCCTTGCTCTTGAAGAAATGGGCTACACAATCGAGGCTTCTCACCACGAAGTTGCAAAAGGTCAGCACGAAATCGACTTCCAGTTTGGCGATGTTATGACTTCTGCCGACAGAGTTATGACCTTTAAGCATGTTGTAAAAACTTATGCAACAAAGCACGGACTTCACGCAACATTTATGCCAAAACCTGTTGAGGGCATCAACGGTTCGGGTATGCACACAAATATGTCGCTCTATGATTTGAAAACAGGCAAAAATGTTTTTGACGATCCAAACGGCGAACTCGGACTCAGCGAAACCGCCTATGCGTTCATCGCAGGCATTATGGCTCATGTAAAGGCTATTGCCGCTGTTTCAAATCCAACCGTAAATTCATACAAACGACTTGTGCCGGGTTATGAAGCTCCGTCATATCTCGTGTGGTCAACTTCAAACCGTTCCGTTCTCGTTCGTATTCCTGCTTCTCGTGGCAAGGGTACAAGAGTTGAACTTCGTTGCCCTGACCCTGCGTGCAATCCTTATCTCGAAATGGCACTTTGC
>CABQCC010000181.1 GCA_902462495.1 uncultured Eubacterium sp.
AAGTATTGAACTTACAGCATTTTTGGCGTTTTTCGTTTTTTGCTCAGTCGAGGTACCATCGTACATCTTCCTTTGCAAGAAAACGAAATTCAGAAACTTTCTCAACAGCCTACAGCGTGTCGAAAACACTTTTTAGACACGCTCACCTCCCCTAACAATTAGGGGAGGCTTTTTATTATTTATATCAATCCGTATTTTTTGCTTATTCGTTCAATTTTGGTGATGAACGGCATACCGAAAAGAAAGAGGAACACCGCAGTTGCCCCACCGAAAACAAGGCTGAATACCGCACCGCTTGCATAAATCGAAAGTGCACCTTTGAGCGTGACATTATTTCCGTAAGCCGAAAGTACGGTAGACATATCAACAATTGCGCCATAGACAACGGTTGCGAGCACAAAGCCGACAATCGAAAGCGTATACCGATTGACCTTGAGCCACCGAAAAATCAAGCCTGCAAGCAAGCCGACAGTTCCAAGCGCCACCATTTGAAACGGAGTCCACATTCCCTGTCCGAAAATGAAATTTGACACAAAGGCGGAAAACGCTCCAACGATATACCCCTTATGTGCTCCAAGACAAACGGCAGAAACAATAACAACTGCCGCAATCGGTTTGACCTGCGGAATAAGATAAAATGCCGCACGGCTGACAACCGCAAGGGCAATCAAGGTTGCCGTGAGGGTTATATCTCTTGCGGTGACCTTTTTTTGCTCATACGAAACAAAAAACGGGAGCATTGACGCAATCAAAATCACAACCGACACGATGTAATAATTCACGCTGTCGGCAAACAAAAACTGCCACAGCACAATGAACGCAAGGCTGAGTGCAACGGTGATGTACAAAAACGCTTTTTTCATATCATTCCCCCGTCGTTCAAATCTTGCTCACCGACATAACCGACTGCAATACCGTTTGTGATTTTTGCGGTGCAAGTTGTGTAGAAATTCAGCGAAGTGAAAAACTCTCGTCTCGGCATAGTTGTGACAATTTCACCGTTTGACAAAAACGAAATATAGTCGCCGTATTCGCCTGCAAAATCTATATCGTGAGTTGCAAGCACAACAGTTTTTTCCTCGTCACAAAGGCGGTAGAGTACATCTGCAAGTTTGACTTTCAGCTCATAGTCAAGCGCCTTGGTCGGTTCGTCAAGCAAAATGATGTCCGCATTTTTTTGCAAAACCATGGCAAGTGCAAGCCTTTGTGCCTGACCGCCCGAAATATCATACGGATGTTGCTCCTTTATATCGTCAATCTGCAAAAAATCGGTAATTCTGCCGAATTCGACCTCATCACCGCAATGTTCATTGGTGAACAAATCAAACGGATTTTGGCAAAGCATAGACACGCATCGCTCCGTTTTGACCTTGCCGTGATGCGGTTTCAAAACATTTGCCATAACCTTGAGCACGGTTGATTTCCCGCTTGAATTCGCACCCAAAAGCACATTTATTTTTCCACTATACAGTTTTAAATCAAGACCTTTGAGCACATCATTATTCTTGGTGTAAGCAAACGAAATATTTTTCAATTTCATATCAACCGACGGCTCATCATTTTCGGAAAAAAGTGGCGGCAAATTCTTTTCTTTGAGCAATTCTCTGCACTTAAAAACCGTGTCCGCACCGTCAAACAATCTCATAAACAGCGGAAGTTCGCCCAAAAGCGGAGAATTGTTTTTCTTCATAAATTCAACAGTTTTGTGCGGTGTGTCCTTCAAAACAACCATGCCGTTTTCAATCACAAGCACGCTGTCGGCATATGGAAAAAGCTCCTCGGTGAGATGCTCGGAAATCACCACGGTCGTGCCGAAATCACGATTGAGTTTTCTGACAACAGCCACAAATCGTTGAGCAGACACAGGGTCAAGCTGGCAGGTCGGTTCATCAAGCACCAAAACATCAGGCTTCATTATCATCACGGCAGCGAGATTCAAAAGTTGTTTTTCACCGCCCGAAAGGGTTGAAATGTCATTGTCTAATTTATCCGAAAAGTTGAAATAGCTTGCTGTTTCCGCAACCAAAAGTTCAATTGAACTCCTGTTCATTCCCATATTTGTAAGCCCGAAAGACAGCTCGCTCCTCACCTTGTCGGTGACAATGTTTTCCTCAACATTTTGTGCAACATAACCAACATTGCCGTTGATTTTTATACAACCTGTCTGAGTGCCGTTCGGAGCAATTTCTTTTTTCATCAGCTTTAGAAGAGTTGATTTGCCTGCGCCTGAACAACCCAAAACAAGGCACAGTTCACCGCCCGAAACGCTGAAACTACGGTGTGGAAGCTATCTATATGCCCGAAC
>CABQCC010000182.1 GCA_902462495.1 uncultured Eubacterium sp.
TGCTTCATTTAATCAGCAGCCATATTGAGTCCACCGCCGCTTTCGCTACAAAATGAAAAAATGCTTGCGTTACTAAAAAAAGGAAAATTAATTAGACCGTAAAAATAACCCCACCGAGTTGGTGGGGTTTTGTTCATTCCTCTATTAGGTTGTTTTCTCGGAGCAGATTGATGAATTTTTCAACATCGGCTCTTGCTTTGCTTTCGTCAACATCGTATTCTGAAGTGACCTTTTTTACCACTTCGTCAACGGTGGTGTCTTTGAGCAATGCGTTCCAAAAAAACGCTCCGCTTTCGTTGAGAGTAATCATTCCGTTGAATATTTTTTCTGCATTGCCAACGGGAACAACAATGTCCGAGCCTGCAATGTTTCGCACGGTGAAGCCTTTTTTTATTTTCATCAGCCTTTAAGACCTCTCTCTTGTCTGTCCATATCTTCGATAACAATATCGTAGATTTCGCCAAGACTTCTGCAATATTCCAAAACTTTCCACGGCTCGTTGGTATGGTAGTGGATTTTGATTAAATCCTCGTCACCGACTGCGATGAGGCAGTCGCCCTTGAAGTGCTCCACAAAGTAATCGTTGATTGCGTCCTCGTCAAGGTCTGTGCCCTCGATGAGAAGCTGTGTGTCATATCTGTATTCAAGCATTGTAAAATCTCCTTTGGTTAAATCTTGTTGAGCGCTTGCTCGATGTCTGCGATAATATCTTCCGCAGCTTCAATACCGCAGGAAAATCTTACCAAGTCAGGTGTTACACCGCATTCTGCGAGTTGTTCGTCTGTCAACTGACGGTGAGTTGTTGATGCAGGGTGGAGGCAACATGTTCTTGCGTCTGCAACATGGGTAACAACGGCTGCCAATTCAAGGCTGTCCATAAATGTTGTTGCCGCATCTCTGCCACCCTTAACGCCGAATGAAACAACACCGCAAGTGCCGTTTGGCATATATTTTTGAGCAAGTGCGTATTGGCTGTCGTTTGGAAGCATTGCACACTTAACCCATTCGATTTTTGGATGATTTTCAAGATATTCCGCAACCTTTTTTGCGTTTTCGCAATGTCTTTGAATTCTCAAATGCAAGGATTCAAGACCGACATTTAAAAGGAATGCTTCGTTTGGTGATTGAACAGAACCCAAATCTCTCATAAGCTGAACGGTTGCCTTTGTGATGTATGCGCCTTTGCCGAATGTGTCGGTGTAAACAACGCCGTGGTAGCTGTCGTCGGGAGTTGTGAGTCCCGGATATTTGTCGTTTTGAGTCCAGTCGAAATTACCGCTGTCAACGATTGCACCGCCGATTGTTGAAGCGTGACCTTCCATATATTTTGTTGTTGAATGTGTAACAATGTCAACGCCGAAATCAAACACACGGCAGTTGATTGGTGTTGCAAATGTGTTGTCAACGATGAGCGGAATTCCGTTCTTGTGAGCAACCTTTGCAAATGTTTCGATGTCTAAAATGTCAAGACTTGGGTTAGAAATTGTTTCGCCGAAAATTGCCTTTGTGTTTGGCTTGATGGCAGCTTGGATTTCTTCCTCTGTTGCGGTTGGTGAAACGAATGTGAAATCAATTCCGAGTTTTCTCATTGTAACATTGAAAAGATTGAATGTTCCGCCGTAGATTGCAGATGATGACACAATGTGGTCGCCTGCCTGTGCAATGTTGAACACCGCATAGAAGTTAGCCGCCTGACCAGAGCCTGTAAGCATTCCTGCCACACCGCCCTCAAGAGCCGCAATCTTTGAGGCAACATTGTCGCAGGTTGGGTTTTGAAGTCGTGAATAAAAATATCCGCTCTTTTTCAAATCGAACAAGTCGCCCATCTCGGCACTGCTGTCGTATTTGAATGTTGTTGATTGAACAATCGGTATAACTCGTGGTTCACCGTTTTTTGGTTTGTATGTGCCTTGCACACAAATGGTATCAAGTTTCATTTTAATTGTCCTCTCTTGATAATGAAATTATTTGTTTTTGTTATATATAATTCGCAGTCCGTCAATCAAAAGATTTTCATCAATTATCATATCGTGACTGCAATTTTTTGCTATTGATTTTCCAAGACCGCCTGTGACAACAATCGTTGCCTTTTCGCCGAGTTCTTGCTCAAATTTGTCAATGAGTCCGTCAATCATACACGCTGTGCCGATGACGCATCCCGATTGCATACTCTCGATTGAATTTGTGCCGATGATTTTTTTCGGCGCTGTTATGTCAATCTGCGGAAGCAAAGCCGCACCTGCCGATAAGGCGTTTATAGAAGTCTTTACTCCTGTTGTGATTGT
>CABQCC010000183.1 GCA_902462495.1 uncultured Eubacterium sp.
TTTTGTTTTAAAATAAAATTCAACACCGGTCGCAAGATTATTAAATCCATACTTAAACTTATGTGCGTCAAGTATCTTTTTGCAAACCGCAAGCCCCATACCGCTTGATTCAATCACTTCATCGCCGACCGAACGGTTAAACACTTCCCAAATCTTATTTTTATCCGCTTCATCAATATGACTGCCTTCATTAAACACAATAAAGCCCTTATACTTGTCATATGAAATTTTTAAGTTCTTACCGTTCGGAGTATATTTTACCGCGTTCGAAATATAATTATCAACAACAAGCCTGATAAGTTTTTCATCTGCCGTCATTTCGTCATCATAAATTTCCGAAGTATCAATACTTAGGTTTTTATTTTCAATAAGTGACTCGTACTTTTCAAGTTCTTCAAGGCATACAATTTTAAAATCAAATTTTGTTTTTTGAATTTTGCCGAAATCAATGCGATTGTACTGCAAAAGGTTGCCTACAAGTGACGACATATGCCTATTTTGCCTGTAAATATTTGAAATGTATTCCTGCTGCTTTTCGGGTGCTACATTTTCCATCAGGCATTCGCATTGATTGTTGATAATTGTAATTGGCGTTTTAAGTTCGTGTGCCGCTGCCGAAGTAAAAGCCTGCCGTGCCTGATTTAGTTTTTCGTTTTTGTCAAACATCTTATTAAGTGTAACAAACAACACGACAGCAACAATCAAAAACAAAAAAGTTTGATTGTAAATACTGTTTTTAAAAATTTGACTTATGAGCGTATCGTAAAACAAACTGTGCTTTACATGAACAATAAAATAATATTTTTTGCCGTCAAGTTCAAAAGTGCTTGTATATTTCGCTTCATCGCATCCGTTGTATCCGCCCGTATTTCCTATATCGGAAACGCTTACATTTTTATTGGAATACAAATCAATCAAATCATTTTTTATCTTTTTATTAACCTTGTTATAATTATACGAAATATTACTTGTAAAACCTAAAAAATCGGTTTTGCTTATATATTCACCTGTTGCCTTTTTATTGCTGAGCACAATAACTTTTGAAGCATTTTTATCGATGCTCTCATCTGCCGAAACAAAATATAATTTTGTCGGAACAATCTTATTGTTTTCTGTAACATAACAAAATTTATCAATCACGGGATATGAAGTTAATTCTTTGTCAAACAACAAATACTGTTCTGTTACTTCATCATTCGCATCAACAGGAATAAAGCCTATATCATCGCTTTGGATATACGAACTGTTTTTGAACACAAGTTTTCCGTGTTTATCGTAAACCCCGTAATAAGACGGATAAAATTCGGTATAGGCAGTTGCAAGCTGTTCCTGCAATTCGTCAAGATTTTGTGCTCCGCCATCGGAATAAATAATATTATTGATATTATCTAAAAGCAAATTGACATAATTCATAGAAGCGTTTTCAAAATCCCGTCCTTCTTTGGAATAACAAATATTAAATGACAGTCCGGCACAAATAACATACAACACGGCAAGCGACAAAGTGATTATGCAATTCATTCTTTTCTTGTTCATAATCACACCTCCTCTACAGAGTAACCGACACCGGAGATTGTTTTTATTTGAGCGGAATGCCTGCCGAGGGCCTTTCTTATCCTCTTGATATGTGTATCCACAACTCTTGCGTCGCCGTCAAAATCATAGCCCCAAACACGAGTTAAAATTATATCCCTGTTAAGGGCAATGCCTTTATTTCTGCAAAGATACAAGAGCAGTTCAAAATCAACATTACTCAAATTTACAACGCTTTCGGGAGTGAAAACCTTTCGCCTTTCAGCGTCAATCGAAATACTTCCGACGGTTATAATTTCGGTATCAATGCTTTTGTTTCGCTTAATCATTGCATTACACTTTTCAACAAGTACCGACAGCGGAAACGGTTTAACAATATAATCATCACAGCCAACCTTATAAGCGTTTAAAAAATCATCTTCTTCACCATAAGCCGAAAGAAAAAGTATCGGCACCAAAGAAAATTCACGAATCAGTTTGCAAGCATTCAAACCGTCAATATTCGGCATACGAACATCCAGAATAAGCAAATCAAACGAATCCGACTTCGTTTTTTCAACAGCTTCTTTGCCGTCACATGCCACAGCTACGGAAAAGCCCTTTGCCCTCAAATAATCCGAAACCGATTCTCTGATTGCTTTTTCATCATCTGCAACTAAAACTCTGTACATTTTTCTCCCTCCTTGCCATAAGTATATAATGCCATT
>CABQCC010000184.1 GCA_902462495.1 uncultured Eubacterium sp.
AAGCCACGATACCATAATTGCGGTGAAGCCTCTGCCGTCGGCGACAAGGTTCTCATTGCCGATGTTTCATCATGTGCTGATGAAGCAATTGATATTCTTTCTGATAAAGGACTTATCAAATGCAAGAATTTCTGCAAGTTTTTTGTTAAACTCAGAGATAGTCTTATCAAAAGTAAGCCACTCGGAGGACCGTATGAAGCCGGTGTATATTATCTCAACGGAAAAATGGGACTTGAGGGTATGCTCGTAACTCTCAAAGGCAACACTTCATCAAGCGAAACCGTAACCCTTACTTTCCCTGAGGGCTATACCGTTCCCGAAATTGTAAACAAACTGTCGGAAAACGATGTTTGCGATAAAACTGCATTGTTGTCTGTTATTCAGTCGACAGAGTTCACTTATTCTCTTGTGACAAATCTCAAGGCGAGCGACTCTGTTCCTTATAGACTTGAAGGCTTTATGTTCCCGGATACTTATGAGTTCTTCATTAACGAAAGCGCATCAAGTACGGTTCGTAAATTCCTTGAAAACGGCGATGCAAAGTTCACAGAAAAATATAAGCAAAGAGCCGAAAAGATGGGTTATTCAATCTATCAAATTATGACTGTCGCTTCTATCATTCAAAAAGAAGCTGCAAATGATGACCAAATGAAAACCATTGCAGGAATTCTATATAACCGTTTGGATGATACCGTAAACTTCCCGACACTCGGCTGTCAGTCGACTTCCGACTATATCACAAACAAGGTTGCACCGAACTTGTCGTCAACCTCGTCTCATACCTCGGAATATTATATGACTTATTATAATACCAATTTGTCGTCAACAGTTGTCGGTTTGCCGGCAGGTCCTATTTGTAATCCGGGTATAACAGCTATTCACGCTGCTTTGTATCCAAAGGAAACTTCTGCAAAGTTCTTTTTCCACGATACAAAGGGTAATATGTATACTGCAAAAACATACAGCGAATTTAAACAAAAAGTAAGAACTTACGCACCTTATTTGGAATATTAATATGAATCAAAAATTAGAATTGCTTTCTCCGTCCGGAGATATTGACAGATTAAAATTAGCAGTAAAGTTTGGCGCAGACGCTATATATGTTGGCGGTGAAATGTTCGGAATGAGAACAAACCCGTCAAACTTTAATGCAGACCAATTAAAAGAAGCGGTGAATATTGTCCATTCCGCAGGCAAAAGATTGTATTTGACTTGCAATACTTTGCCGAGAAATGACGAACTTGGCGCTTTACCCGATTATCTCAAATATGTTGCCGAAATCGGCGTGGATGCTCTTATTATCGCAGATATGGGCGTGCTCTCTTTGGCGAAAAAATATGCACCCGATACCGAAATTCATATGTCAACGCAGGTCGGTATTGTCAATTATGCCGCTGCAAATGCATTGTACGAAATGGGTGCAAAGCGTATTGTTACCGCAAGAGAACTTTCACTTGACGAAATCAAAACTATTCGTGACAAAACCAATCCCGATTTGGAAATTGAGGTTTTTGTTCACGGCGCTATGTGTATGTCATTTAGCGGAAGATGTATTTTGTCGGATTATATGGTCGGCAGAGATGCTAACAGAGGCGATTGTGCACAGCCTTGCAGATGGAAATATCATCTTGTTGAAGAAACTCGACCGGGACAGTATTTTCCAATTAATCAGGACGAAAACGGCACTTATATTTTCAATTCTCGTGATCTTTGTATGATAGACCATATCCCTGAACTTGACCGTGCGGGTATAGATTCCTTTAAGATTGAGGGCAGGGCAAAGAGCGAGTATTACACCGCAATTGTCACTTATGCCTATCGTCACGCTATTGATGAATATCTTGCTTCGGGCAGAAAGGCAGATTTTGTTCCGTCACAATGGATTCTTGACGAAATGGAAAAAATGAGCCACCGTGAATATACAACAGGCTTTAATTTCGGTCCAATCAAAAACGGTCAGGTGCTCAACACAGGCGGATATATTCGCAATTGGGATGTCTGTGCACTTTATAAAAGCCAACAAAACGGCAGGCTAACAGTAACTCAACGCAATCGTTTTTATCAAGGCGATACCCTTGAAGTAGTTGAGCCTTTCAAGATGCCGTATCAAATTACGGTAGAAGAACTTTACAATGAAAAAGACGAGGAGTTCGTTGATGTTGCAAACAAGGCAACAGATGTTCCTCACAACGCTCCTTGTCCTTG
>CABQCC010000185.1 GCA_902462495.1 uncultured Eubacterium sp.
TTTAAAGGAATATTTGACAACCAGCTTAAATGGGCAAACAAATCTTCGTTTCTGTGGTAAGCACATATGTAGAGCTTTGGCAGTTGTGATTTTATGGTTTTTTCCATGCCCTCAAGTGCCTTCATTTCGCTTCCCTCAATGTCCATTTTGATGAATGTTGCAGGGATGTTCAGACTGTCAATATCTGTCACTTTAACACTTGTTCCGCTTGATGAAAGTTTGCTGTTTCGCCCTGCGTCTGCGCTGAAAATCAGCGTGTCTTTTTTGCTCCATGCGCCCATATTCAGCGTTGTCAAATTTTCCATACCGTCTGTGTTTTTCAGCAGTTTTTTGTAGCTTTTTGCGTCAGGTTCAAGTGCGGTGATGTGCTTGTATTTTCCGCCCGTTGCGGCTGTAAATTCTCTTATCGTGTCGCCGTCATACGCACCCAAATCAACAATTTCCTCGCTGTCGGTCAACTTTAAAATTTCCGAATAAACCTTGTCTTTTTCACAGAAAGAGCGTAGCAAATATTCAATCTTGCCCGATACCTTGAATGATAATACGTCGAGATAAACTCTCTTGCTTTCTTCATCTGCAAGCCGAGAATACACCTCGTCAAATTTTGCCTCGTTCTCTGCTATGTATTCACGGGTGAACAGTCCTCCGCCTGCCACAGGCACATCGGGAGCAAACACCGTGTGTTCGTTGTTGATTTTTTTTATGTTTTCAATAACGCTGTCTATGTGGCTTGCAAAGCAAAGAACAACATTGAAGTCGTCGTATTTTTCGCACACTTCGCTGTATTTGAGCACCTTGTAGCCTTTGAACGAATGACCTCTTACAAATTCGTCACTTGCAAAAACTTCGTCTGCCTTTAGCCCTCTTTGTTCAAGTTCCGCCATAATTTTTTCTGCACCGAGTCCCATTCCGTACAGCACAATAGGCTTTTCGCTGTCTTTCAGGGTGTCCCATATATTTTTATCTTGTATCTTTTCAAGCATTTTGCCGTCACCTCATTTTGATATATAATAACATATTACTTTGCACTTTACAAATTAATATTTATATATTATAATATATCAGAATGGATTACTATATAATTTTGTTAATCGGAGGTATTTGCCTTTATGGCTATTGGCAGTTTAAAACGCTTGTTTAAAAAAGAAAGTTCAACCGAGGAAGAAATAAAACAACTTGTTGACGATGACGAGGGCGAACTTGAAAAATCCACAAGAGATATTATTAATAATCTTTTTGAATTTCACGATACTAATGTAGGCGATATTATGACTCACAGAACAGATATTGCCGCTGTTGAAATTACCGAGGAAATAATCGATGTTGTCAAGCTTGCTATTGACGAGGGCTTTTCCCGAATTCCTATTTATGAGGAAGACCTTGACAATATCAAGGGTATTGTGTATGTAAAGGACTTGCTCAAATTTGTCGGAACGGAAATTCCAAAGGGCGAAAAAATCGAGGACTATATTCGAACACCGCTCTTTGTTCCGGAAACTATCCCGTGCGGCAAGCTCTTTGCTCAAATGACCGAAACCCATATTCAGCTTGCGATTGTTGTTGATGAGTATGGCGGAACAGCAGGACTTGTTACTATGGAGGATATAATCGAGGAACTTGTCGGCGAAATCGAGGATGAATACGACGATGAGGAACAATCGGTTACAAAGATTGATGACGACACCTTTGTTTTTGACGGTGCTTGCGATATTGAGGACGCCGAGGAAGCACTTGGCATTGATTTGCCGGAGGGCGATTACAACACCGTTGCAGGTTTTGTTATCAACAGACTCGGTGCCGTGCCGAGTGAGGAGAGCAAGGGCGAAGCTGTGGAATACGGTGGAGTCAGATTTACCGTGCTTGAAGTTACGGACAGAAAAATAGATTCAATTAAGGCGGAAGTGTATGACAGAACAAATAATAACGATTGATGCAATGGAACAGGCGGTGTCGCTGTTTGGCTCGTTTGACGAAAACATCCGTATGATAGAACGGGAGTTTGGAGTCAGCATTGTTTCGAGAGGCTCTGATTTAAAGATTATGGGTGATGTCGAGGCTGTGTCAAAAGCAGTCAGAACAATCAAATCTTTACTTGTGCTCATAAGTAAGGGCGAGGCACTTACCGACCAAAATGTAAGATATGTTTTGTCTTTAGTCAACGAGGGCAA
>CABQCC010000186.1 GCA_902462495.1 uncultured Eubacterium sp.
TAAGAAAGTGATAGAGAAATACATACAAAATCAGTTAGAAGAAGATTTTGCGAATCACATCGGTTTCACCCCTGTCGTGCCAACCTGACGCAGAATCAACAATTCGAGTGCTGTCCATAGCTTTAACAAGAGTATAAGCATAGTTGCTGTCAAACTGTCCCCAACCCTCATTAAACGGAACCCACATAGCAATGCAAGGGCAATTATAAAGAGCAGTAATCATTTCTTCAAGTTCTTTATAATAAAGTTTACGGGCTTCAAGACTTGTACGCTTAAAAGTCTTATAATTTGAATCATCAAGATTGATGCCGACAAACGGAACAGCACTGACTTCAAGACCGTAATTTCCACCGCCGTTAATCATATCCTGCCAAACGATAATTCCGTTTACATCACAGTAGTGATACCAAAGCATCGGCTCGATTTTTATATGTTTACGGAGCATATTGAACCCAAGATTTTTGACTGATTTTACATCAAACTCCATTGCTTCGTTTGATGGAGGAGTAAGAAATCCATCAGGATAATAACCTTGGTCAAGCAAGCCGTTCATAAAATACGGCTTATTGTTAAGCATAAGTCGAGGCATACCGCTGTTGTCAGTTCCTACTGAAAACTTACGCATACCAAAATATGAGTGAACTTCGTCATCCTTATACTTGAACACAACATCATAAAGAAACGGATTTTCAGGTGACCATTCTTTCACATTTTCAAGCTTAACAACAGTATCTGTTGTATCGGCAATCAGTTTGTCGCCGTCATAAATGAGCTTTTGAACGATTAGGTCGCCGTCTGCTTCAAAAGTGACACTTTGATTATCCAAATCGGGAGTTATACGAGCATTAGGAATATACTCGTCGGGCGTGCTTTCAAGCCAAACGGTTTGCCAAATTCCGCTTTGTGCAGAATACCAAATACCGCCCCTGTCAGTCTTTTGCTTTCCTCTTGAATATTCGTTTTTCTCTGTTAAATCACGAACAACAACATTGAGTGTATTATGCTCTTGAACAAGGTGAGAAATCTCAAAGCCGAACGGAGTATATCCGCCGTGATGAACACCGACAAAATTACCGTTCAAATAAACCTTTGCAATTTGGTCAACTGCACCAAAGTGAATGAACACTCTGCCCTTATTGAATTTTTCAGGCAAATCAAAGGTCTTATTGTAAATTAAATATTCGTTTGATTTGAGTTTTCTGTTAAAGCCCGAAAGCGGCGTTTCGGGAGAAAACGGAACAACTATATCATACGAAAATTTTGACGGAATTTCCTCGCTTTCGCAAAAATCGCACTGCCAAATACCGTTGAGGTTCAGGTAGCTGTCACGCTTAAACTGTGGACGGGGATATTCCGAAAGAGGACAATTTTTGTTTAAGTCCTCTCCCCATTTTGTCATCAACATTATTTTTCCTCCACAACAATCTTGCCGTCAACAATTTGAATATGCTTGTTGCATATTTTAAGGGCGGCCGTTTTATGAGAAACAATAATACAGGTTTTGTCCTGCATTTCTTTTAAATTCTTTAAGAAACGGAGTTCTGTCGCTTCATCAAGAGCCGAAGTTGCCTCATCAAGAAGCATAATCGGTGATTTTGAAAGAATGGAACGGGCAATAGCAAGTCGCTGAAGCTGACCCTCCGAAAGTCCTATTCCTCTTTCGCCGATAACGGTTTCAAGTCCGTCAGGCAAATCATAAACAAACTGGTCGGAACAAGAAATCTTAACTGCTCTTTCTATTTCTTCATCGGTTGCATTTGAATTAATGAACTTGAGATTATCTTTGATTGTGCCCGACAAAAGGAAGTTACCCTGCGGAACATACGAGAACAATTTTCTTGTGTGGCAGTCAACAGGAATTTTTTGATTATCAACATTCAAAGATATTGAACCTTTGTCAACATTGAACACACCCAAAAGAAGCTTCAAAAGTGTTGATTTGCCGATACCGGAAATGCCCATAATAGCAACGAAATCGCCTTTGTTTACGGTCAAAGAGGTGTCGTCAAGAATTACATCTCGGTCATAGCCAAAGGTTATGTTGCTGAACTCAATGCATTTGAGTTTGTCATATGTAGAAGTAACATCAATGTCCTGATTGTTCTTTTCAATCTCATCCTTAACATTATCAAGTTCGATAATTCTT
>CABQCC010000187.1 GCA_902462495.1 uncultured Eubacterium sp.
AAGCTTTTTATTTCCCCCGGTTGAACCGGGGGTTTAATCTTTGCTGAAGAGACAACTAACAAATACCGACTTTATACAAGTCGGTATTTTTATGTTGTGCAAAAGATTGAAAAATGTTATAATATCTACAATAAAATAAAAATCGGTGGAAAATATGAAATACGAAAACGAAAAAGAAAAAGACAGAGATTACAGAACAAACGACAACCTCGTCATTGGCAGAAACGCCGTGACAGAGCTTCTCAAAAGCGACAGAGAGGTTGAAAATGTGCTTATTGCAAAGGGTGAGCGTGAGGGCTCAATTAACAGAATTATCGGTCTTTGCAAGGAAAAGAAAATTGTAATAAAGAATGTTGACAGAAAGAAGCTGGACTTTTTGGCTCCGGGCGGTAATCACCAGGGCGTTGTGGCAAATGTTCCCGCTCACGAATATTCGACTGTTGACGAAATTCTTGCATACGCAGAAGAAAAAGGCGAAGCACCGTTCATCATTATGTGTGATGAGATTGAGGACAGTCACAATCTCGGTGCAATCATCAGAACAGCCGAGGCTTGCGGTGCACACGGAATAATCATTCCGAAAAGACGAAATGTAGGTCTTAATTTTATCGTTGCAAAAACAAGCTGCGGAGCACTTGAATATATGAAAGTTGCAAGAGTGACAAATCTTGCATCAACCATTGACGAATTGAAAAAGAAAAACATTTGGGTTTATGCCGCAGATATGGACGGTCAGCGTTGGGACAAAACCGACTTTTCGGGCGGTGCGTGCCTTGTTGTGGGCAACGAGGGCGAAGGAGTCGGCAGACTCATCAAGGAAAAATGCGATGTCACCGTCAGTCTGCCTATGCTCGGCAAGGTGAACAGCCTGAATGCTTCCGTTGCGGCAGGCATATTGATGTACGAAATTGCAAGACAACGACTTGACAAATAGGAGAAATAATGAGCGACAATAATCTTTCTATTGACGAAATCATTAAAAAAGCAGAAATAATCAAAGCTCAGGCTGAGCAGCAGCTAAAAGACGCCCAAAAGAATTTGGACGAAATGGCTCGCTCGGCTATTGACGAGGTTACCGTTGACAGCAAAGCGGTTATGAAACGAGTTGAGGAACTCAGCGACGAGGAAGACGACATAAAGGAATTTGTGCCGTCAAAAGCAAAGAAAGCCCCTGAAAAAACAATTGCGTTTCCAAAATTCAACAAGAAAAATCGCATTGAAGCCAACGACGACTCCGATATGAAAGAGCGTACTCAAAAAATCCCAAAAGTCATTGACAAAACAATGGTGATTGACTCTGAAGATGAGGATATTTTTGAAAAACCGATTATCCCTGCCGAAAAGACACGACCTGTTATTCTCACCCCGAAAAGCGAAAACAGAAACCCCGACAGGTTGCAGGAAGTGCCAACCATTGTTGCACGGGAGAATCTGAGCAAATACCTTGACGGCAATGACGACATCGAGGAAGAAACGGGTATTCAAATGTGTTTTGAGGGTTTCGACGATATGACGGAAGAAGTCCCTACAATCGATGAAGAAGAAGCCGAAAAAATACTCATCGAACAGCGAAAAGAAAAAGTCAGCAAATTCCGCCTTTTCGGTCCTGATGAAACGGATACGGAACTCGGCGACAGAGATTTTGAAGAAAAAGATTACAAAACAAAAGACGACCGGCAAGCGATTTTAACTTCACTGCTGAAAAAGAAATCGAGAATTAATATTCAAACAATCATTTCGTGTGTTTTGTTCGGTATTTTACTGTTGATAACCGTTTTTAAAGACACAGAATATCTGCCGCAGGCAATTGCTGAAAACAACAACTACTTTATTACGGCATCTGTTTTTTCACTGCTTACGATTGCGGTGAACTTCAACATATTTTTGCACGGATTTAACTTCAAAAAAGGAATCAACAGCGACTTTTCGGTGTCTGTTTTGAGCATTGTTGTTTCGGCTCAAACGATAGCCTATGCCGTTCACGAGGATTTGTGGCTGAACAACGGCGTGTTCCTCGGCTCGGCACTTACATTTGCATACATCCTGGCTCTTTTGGGCAAACGGCAAATCCTTATCCGAATCATCGACAAC
>CABQCC010000188.1 GCA_902462495.1 uncultured Eubacterium sp.
ACGACCTGACCCCCGCCCTGTGCCATCTGGACTACACCATGAGCGAAGCAGGCGGCACCACCAATTTTGTGCGTGAATACACCCTTGCTTCCGGCGGACCGTATTGCGATTGCGGCTATAAGAAAAAACAGTTATAACACATTTTAAACGCTGAAATATCCACCCACTATGCGGGTGGATATTTATTCTATGCATATAAGTTTATATAGTCCAATTTTGTGAGGCGGTTTGAAGTTCAACCATATGCCTAAACAATCCGTTTTTATTCATAAGTTCATTCGGAGTGCCGGATTCTGCAACAGTACCGTTTGAAAGCACGATAATTTTATCGGCATTTTCAACCGTTCTCATTCGGTGCGCTATGACAAGAACGGTTTTGTTTTTGATAAGCCGTGACAATGCCGTTTGGATAAGTGTTTCGTTTTCTACATCAAGAGAAGCTGTTGCTTCATCAAGGAGAACAATAGGTGCATTTTTTAGAAATGCACGGGCAATAGATATTCTTTGGCGTTCTCCTCCCGAAAGATTGCAGCCATTTTCACCGATTTCGGTATTGTAGCCGTTTGGCATCTTGCTTGCAAATTCATCGCAGTTTGCAAGTTTTGCAGCAAAAAGTACTTCTTCATCAGTCGCATCCTTTTTGCCGAGACGGATATTCTCCATAATTGAGGTATTAAACAATGTAACATCCTGAAATACAATTGAATAAAGTTTTAACAGGGTTTCGGGTTCAATTTGCGAAATATCCATACCGCCAACTGTAATTGTTCCGCTTGAAGCGTCCCAAAATCTTGCAGCAAGCCTTGAAATTGTTGTTTTGCCACCGCCTGACGGACCTACAAGTGCCGTAATTTCGCCCTGCTTGGCGGTAAATGACACGCCTGTCAAAACATTAACATCATCATTATAAGAAAAGTTCACATTGTCAAATTCAATGTCATAACCATCATTTGTTAGCTTTGTATCACCGGATTGAATATCGTGGTCGAGTATTTCATTCATTCTTGCTACATTTGTCTTAGTGCTGATAATTGCGGCAAGATTTATCATTGATGCTTGCATGGGATCATAAAGACGTGACACAAGAAGCAGAAACACGAAGAAAGTAAGAACATCAAGTTCGCCCTTTATTAATAAGAATGATCCGACCAAAGCGGTTGTTGCAATACCGAGTTTCATTACCATTTGTGCACTTGAAACAAAGACTGCCGTGCCAAATTCGCCTTTTAAAGCTCTTTTTTCTACATTATCAATTTTTTTATCAAGTGTTTTAAGGTATCTTTCCTCGGCATTGTTTGATTTCAAATCTGCTATCGTATCGATACACTCTTGAATACCGTTTGCACAATCCATTTTTGCTTTCATTGATTTGTTTGAAAGCTTTTGCTGAACTTTTGCAGATGAGCCAACAATAATAAGTGCAATCGGAAGCACCCACAAAGAGGCAATCGCCATTTTGGCATTGAAGAAGAAAAGACTGATCGCCACTATTACCGTAGAAATCATTGAACCGATAAACGGCGGAATAAAATGAGAAAAGGCTGTTTCAAGATAGGTGCAATCTGCCATAATTGTGCTTGTTAAATCTGCCAAGTCTTTTTTTGCGAAAAAGGAAAGCGGAATTTTGCGTAACTTTTCGGCAAGAGTGATTCTTCTTGTTCCTGTTTCAATATAGGTCGCAAAAAATGTAGAATAATATTGCCAAAGCGTTATACAAAAAACAACAAGCAAACATATAATTGCTCCGCCAACAAATAGAAGTGTATTGCTTTTTACATTTCCGTTCAACAATCCTTTAACAAATAAATATAACAGGGTTACGGGAAGCATAAATGAAATATTTTGCAAGGTACAAGCGACAATACCTTTTATTAAGTCTTTTGCACCCTGTCTTGAAAGTGCATATTTGTGCATAAGTTTTTCAATCATTTCAGTTCCTCCTTTGCCACCTTCCATTTAACCGATGTGAGATAATTTTCAAGCATTGTTGCAAACACACCGTTTTGTTTGCAGAGTTCTCCTGATTTACCTTGTTCAATCAACCTGCCGTCTTTTAAAACATATATACAATCC
>CABQCC010000189.1 GCA_902462495.1 uncultured Eubacterium sp.
TGAACACTTGGCTGTTAAAACTTATCGGAACACCGGATGAAATTCTCGGACTCGAAATGGCACTTTGCCTTGCAGCAGGCCTTGACGGAATCAAAAAGGGTATGAAACCTGCCCCTGCTTTTGACGAAAATGTTTTTGACCTCTCCGATACAGAAAGATGCAAACTCGGCATCGATTGCCTCCCTGGTTCTCTTGAAGAAGCTATCAATGCGGCAGAGGCTGACCCGTTCATCAGAGAAACCCTCGGCAACCATGTTTTCAATAACTATATCGAGGGCAAAAAGGAAGAATGGAATTCCTATAAAACTTCCGTTTCTCAGTGGGAAATCAATAGATATATGATTAACTATTAATAACCAACCAACTTACAGAGCCTCCTCTTATTTATAAGGGGAGGCTCTGTATTTTATATGCAGACGGAGGGGTTCGATATAATGCACGACTGAGGGGTTAAACAACAACCGTGCTTTTGGTATTTTTTACAATGATTTGACCTGATTTTGTATATAATTTGTTGATTTTTTGTTAAAAAACGGTTGATTTAATTGTTTCTTTATGGTAAAATATCGTACAAGAAATAATGTGTGTTGGTGTATTTTGCACTTTTTGTGTAAACTGAGTGCAATTTATTTGGAGAAACAACACAAGAAGAAACGGAGGAAACTTTATGAAAAAAACTTTCAAAAGAACCATTGCTTGCCTTTTAGCATTGCTTATGGTAATTTCTTCATTGCCGTTCACGGTGTTTGCTGCTAATGCAGGTGATTCGTCAACCATTACCACGAAAATTGGCGTGAAGTCCTATGGTGTGTTTACAAACGGTGATAGCACTAGGTGGAAAGGCACACACGCAAACATCGTCAACGATGCTACCGAGGATAAGTTTGATATTGGTTTTGTCAATTTTGACATCAGCAATTTCACAGCTACTCATTTTGATGATATTAGTTATGTCTTTTACAATATTTTAGTTAAAAGAGCTGAAGAAAAGAATGTACCACTGTATGTAATGTATCCAACTCGAAATCAATCTTGTTTTGATGTGGCTACCAATGTTGAGTGGAATAAAGAAGGTAACGCTTCAAGAATCGAGACTTCAGTTTATAATTTTATTTGGAAAAACCCAACTTCGGGTAACCGCTCAGAAAGTGCAAGACAATATTTTGGATTAAAACCTCTTCTAAAGATTGAAATTAATAAGCAAAACGAAAGCCGTAATGTAGCCGTTGATATTGTCGATGCAATTAAAGCTGCCAAGGAAGCACATCTCTCAACTGCAACAATCGTGTTTATGCTTGCAAATGGTGATACTACGAATGGATTTTCTGATACTTATAGTGGCTCTGGACAGTATTCAGACACATATGTTTATTATTTCGATGACAAGGGCACTCCTGAGGATACAAAATTGGATGTTGTTGTTACATCAAGCCTTGAAGCTGACAAGAAATATATTGCTTCAATGATTGACAAGGGTGCACCAACATATAGTTATGCTGTAAATGAAAGCGGTAATTCTCTTACTAATCATAATGATTATATGAAGAATGTACTTGTGTCAGGTGCATGGTCACAAACAACTAAGAAGATAGATGATTTCGCAACAACTGCAAATAATCCTTCGGATTTCTACTTCCATTATAAAGCAAATGGTATGGGAAATGTTGTTGCGATTTATGATTCAGAAAATGCTGACATCAGAATTCCTGTTACATTTGAAACCGGTACACCTGCTGATACTCAATACGGCTGTTATGAATACATTGGCTTTGACCATGTTGCATTAACAAACAGCGGTGCGTTTTCTTTAGGCGAACAATATAACAACAACCCTATGTGGGTTCGTTCTGCAAGCTGGGCAGATTTTAGTAATGCTAATGATAGCAAGTATAATTTTTCTTCTGATATAAATGTTGACATAACCGGCAGAAAAGATGATGATTATCAAGACACAAGATATGATGTAGAAAATATTTCTAAACAGTGGAAAAATTATATTAAATTTTCACCGGATGATAATTTTAGCGTCAGAGCATACTGCGTGATTAAAAATCATTGCAAG
>CABQCC010000190.1 GCA_902462495.1 uncultured Eubacterium sp.
TGTAAATGCCAAGCAAAGTATAATTGATGCGAGCACAAGTGCAAGTGCTCTTTGTAACTTTTTCATATTTCTCCTTTTGGTTATCACTTAACCGATGGGAACTGCGAATTATACAGTTCATAATAAAAGCCTTTTTCTGCAAGCAAATCCTTATGTTTGCCCTGCTCAACAATATTGCCGTCACGCATAACAAGAATTATATCCGCTTCCTTGATTGTGGCAAGGCGGTGAGCAACGATAAAGGTTGTTCTGCCCTGCATCAATCTTGAAAATGCCTTTTGAATTCTTATTTCCGTTCTTGTATCGATTGACGAAGTCGCCTCATCAAGAATAAGCATCGGAGGCTTGCAAAGCATCAAACGGGTTATGCACAAAAGCTGTCTTTGTCCTTGTGACAGAGAGCCTCCCGACTCGCCGATAACAGTATCGTATCCGTTCGGAAGTCGTTTGATAAACGAATGAGAATGTGCTTTTTTGGCAGCTTCAATAACTTCTTCATCGGTTGCATTCGGAGCACCGAGTTTGATATTGTCCTTGATTGTGCCCGATTTGAGCCAAGTATCTTGAAGCACCATACCAAAGTTTTGTCTGACCGATTTGCGGGTTATGTCGCTGTATTCGGTATCGTCAACAGAGATTGTTCCGCTGTTGACATCATAGAATCTCATCAAAAGATTTATGAGAGTAGTTTTGCCGCAACCCGTAGGTCCGACGATTGCAATCCTCTGTCCCGGCTGAACAAACAGGTTGAAGTTTTCAATCAATTTCTTGTTTTCCGTATATGAGAAATTAACATTTGTGAGTTGCATTTTGCCGTCAACGGATTTGAGTTCAACCGCATTTTTGCCATCGGCAGGAACTTCCTCCTCGGCAAGAAGCTCGAAAAGTCTGCCTGCGCAGGCAAAAGCATTTTGAAGTTCTGTGACAACACCGCTGATTTCGTTAAACGGCTTTGTGTACTGATTTGCATAAGACAAGAAGCAGGTCAAAACGCCGACCGTGATTGCCTCTTGATTTGTCTTGACTGCAAGGATTGCACCGAACATTGCAACGGCGGCGTACACGATTGAATTTACAAATCTTGTTGCAGGATTGGTGATTGACGAGAAGAACACAGCCTTGAGAGAATAGCCCTGAAGTCTGTCGTTGATTTCATCAAACTTCTGCATATTTTCCTCTGCGTGAGAATATGCGTCAACCGTTTTTGCGTTGCCTATCATTTCGTCAATAAACGAAGTTTGCTCGCCTCTTGTTTCGGACTGGAGTTTGAACATTTTGTGAGTGTTCTTTGCAATGAACGAAGCAATTACAAACGAAAGCGGAGTAACAACAACCACAACGATTGTAATCCACCAATTGATTTTAAACATAAACACAAGTGTTCCGAGAATGGTGACAACACCTGTAAAAAACTGAGTGAAGCCCATCAAAAGACCGTCTGCAAACTGGTCAACATCCGCTATTACCCTCGACACAATTTCACCGCTCGGATGAGAATCGAGATAGGAAATAGGGAGTTTTTCGATTTTTGCAAAAGCCTTGTCCCTCATATCACGGACAACACCAAAGGTTATCTTGTTATTGAGCACATTCATCACCCATTGAGAGAGTGCAACAACACCGATAACTACGCAAATTTCAATAAGAACAGGAACAATCTTGTCGAACCGAACAAGACCTTTGTCAATTATAAAGTCGATTACATTACCGATACGAACAGGAATGTAAAGTGAGCCGGCAACGCTGACAAGAGCAAGAAGCATTGACGCAACAAGCATTGCCTTATATCTGCTGACATAAGCAAACACACGCTTTAATATCTGTTTATTAGTCACCGACAGTCACCTCCTCTTCGCTAAACTGCGAGAAATAGATTTCTCTGTAAACCTCGCAGGATTTAAGGAGTTGCTCATTTGTGCCGACATCAACGATCTGTCCGTCCTCAAGAACGATGATTTTATCCGCAGACAAAATTGAGGAAGTTCGTTCTGACACGATGAACAAAGTCGGCTTATAATCAAGTGACTATCGTATCCGAATC
>CABQCC010000191.1 GCA_902462495.1 uncultured Eubacterium sp.
CGATACTTACAGCATTTTTTAAACCCCACCGTCAACACTGCGTGTTGCCACCTCTCATTGCTTCAAGTGGAGGCAATGAGATTGAATATATTTGACGTGTTTCAGGAGCTTTATCGACAGTCTAAAAGGTCCACCAAGCGGTGGACCTTTTTAATGTGTGTAATGAATTATTCTTCTGCTTTTTTAGCAAAGCATTCGCTGCAATATACCGGTCTGCCATCAGTTGGCTTAAAAGGAACTTTGCAGCTTTTTCCACATTCTGCACAAGTTGCATCGTGCATTTCTCTTGGAGCTTTAGACGCTTGCTTTCTTGCGTCACGGCAAGCCTTACAACGCTGCGGTTCATTTACAAAACCTTTCTCAGCATAAAATTCTTGCTCTCCAGCGGTGAAAATAAATTCATTGTGGCAATCCTTGCACACTAATGTTTTGTCTTCGTACATGTTTCATCCTACCTCTCTAAAATTTTGCCTGGGCTATTATTCAAAAAGTAACTCCTTCGAGTTTCTTACGAATACGTTGTATGGCGTTGTCGATAGCTTTTGTGTTTTTGTCGAGCTTTTCAGCAATTTCGCTGTATGAGCATCCGACAATGTAAAGCCTTAAGACTTCATTTTCAAAGCTTGACAATTCTTCATAAAGCACCGTGCTTAAGGTTGATACGCTTTCTTTAGCGAGATATTCATCCTCTGCGCTGAGGTGCACAACATCGTTGAAATAATCTTCTTCAAGCGACACAAGATTTGATTTTGGTATATCCTTTAAGCGAGATACCTTTTTGAGTGCCGACTGAATGGAATTGTTTATGCAATGTCCCGCATAGGTGCTGAATGATGCGCCTTTTTCTTCTCTGTAAGAGTTAATTGCCGCCAACAAACCTATCATACCTTCCTGAACAAGATCGTCTTTTTCAAGAGGGGAGTTGATGTACTTCGTTGCGATTGCTTCAACAATCGGCTTATATCTTTTAATCAGCTCATTAGTAACATTTTCATTTTTGCGTAAAGTGAGGAGTTCTTTGTCCGACTTCTTGTTTATATCAGCCATTGGTCCTCCTGTATCACTCTATAATTAACACTTAATATATTATCATAATAAACCAAATATTTGAACCTGTCAACAACTTTTGTTAAAAAGTAATTTAGATATTAAAACAATTAAATATTTGTTGTCGGATTTTAGACATTAAATCTAAATAATACAATGTCGCCGTCGTTCATTACATAGTCCTTGCCCTCACTTCTGACAAGTCCTTTTTCCTTTGCAACGGTCATTGAACCGCAAGCCATAAGGTCATCAAACGAAACAACTTCAGCTCTGATGAAGCCACGCTCAAAGTCGGTGTGGATTTTGCCGGCTGCCTGTGGTGCTTTTGTTCCTTTTTTGATTGTCCAAGCTCTGACTTCAGGCTTGCCTGCGGTTAAATAGCTGATAAGACCCAAAAGGGAATAGCTCTTTTTAATCAAACGGTCAAGACCTGATTTTTCGAGTCCCATATCTTCAAGGAACATTTCTTTTTCGTCAGCGTCAAGTTCTGCAATCTGTGCTTCCATTTCTGCACAAATAGGGAATGTTTCTGCGCCCTCTTGTGCTGCAATTTCTTTAACGGTATTGTAGAATTTGTTGTTGTCAATTCCGTCAACAAAGTCGTTTTCGCCCATATTGCAAGCGTAAATTACAGGCTTGATAGTGAGAAGTGCAACATCCTTAAGGTATTCCTTTTCTTCGTCAGAAATTTCGCAAGCTCTTGCAGTTTTGCCTTCTTCCATTTCCTTAACAAGTCTTTCGAGAAATTCAACTTCGCCTGCAAGTTTTTTATCGCCTTTCATAGCTTTTCTTCTGTTGTCAAGTCGTCTTGAAAGAATATCAAGGTCAGAAAGTACAAGTTCAAGATTGATTGTTTCAATATCTCTTGCAGGGTCAATGCTGCCGTCAACATGGGTGATGTCGTCATTTTCAAAGCATCTCACAACATGGATAATTGCGTCAACCTCTCTGATGTGCGAAAGAAACTTGTTGCCGAGACCCT
>CABQCC010000192.1 GCA_902462495.1 uncultured Eubacterium sp.
TTGTTGTCGGCGATGCAATCACTTTGTCGTCAACATTGTCGTTCTTTATGGTTGCGGTTTCTCTTGCCGTTGCGGCAATTCCTGAGGGACTCGCCGCTGTTGTAACTATTGTTCTTTCAATCGGTGTTACAAAGATGTCAAAGCGTAATGCGGTTATCCGTAAACTCACAGCGGTTGAAACTCTCGGTTGCACACAGATTATTTGTTCTGACAAAACAGGTACTCTCACTCAAAACAAGATGACCGTTGTTGATTATAAGGGCACAGATGAAAGACTCCTTGCAACCGCTATGGCTCTTTGCTGTGATGCGGAACTTCAGGATGACGGCACGGTTAAGGGTGAACCTACCGAGGCTGCTCTTGTTGCGTATGCAGATAAACTCGGCTTGAAGAAAAACGAACTTGAAGATTCTTTCCCAAGAGTCGGCGAAGCACCGTTTGACTCAGGCAGAAAGATGATGTCAACAATCCACAAAACTCCAAACGGTTTTGTTCAGTATACAAAGGGTGCTCCCGATATTGTTCTTTCACTTTGCACAACTGCATTTGTTGAGGGCAAAAAAGTGCCTATGACAGACGAAATTCGTCAGGCTATATCCGATTCAAACAAGGAAATGGCAGACAAGGCTCTCCGTGTTCTTTGTGCGGCTATGAGAACTTACAGCGAACAGCCGTCAAACGAACCCGACGAACTTGAACAGGACCTTTGCTATATCGGTTTGACAGGTATGATTGACCCTGTTCGCCCTGAGGTTGTTGATGCAATCAAGGAATGTAAGAGTGCCGGTATTCGCCCTATTATGATTACAGGCGACCACAAGGACACAGCCGTTGCTATTGCAAAACAGCTTGGTATCATCGGCGAAAATCAAAAGGCTGTCACAGGTATGGAACTCAATTCTATGTCTGATGAAGAACTTGACGAGCATATCGAGGAATATTCGGTTTATGCCCGTGTTCAGCCGGAACATAAGGTTCGTATCGTTCAAGCGTGGAAAAAGCGTGGAATGATTACCGCTATGACGGGTGACGGCGTAAATGACGCTCCGTCAATCAAAAATGCCGATATCGGTGTCGGTATGGGTATTACAGGTACCGATGTAACAAAGAATGTTGCCGATATGGTGCTTGCAGATGATAACTTTGCAACAATAGTTTCTGCGGTTGAAGAGGGCAGACGAATTTATGATAATATTCGTAATTCTATTCAGTTCTTGCTTTCGTCAAATCTTTCCGAGGTTCTTTCGATTTTCTTTGCAACCCTTTGCGGTTTCACATTGTTTGAGCCTGTTCACCTTTTGTGGATAAATCTTATCACCGACTGCTTCCCTGCACTTGCTCTCGGTCTTGAAAAAGGTGACCCTGACATTATGAGCCGTAAGCCTCGTAACAGCAGAGACGGTATTTTTGCAGGCGGTATGGGCTTTGATTGTGCTTATCAGGGAGTTATGGTAACTGTGCTCACTCTCGTTGCTTATATTCTCGGTATTGTTATGGCAAGTCCTGAGCATATGACCTTGTCACAAATTTTTGCAGTCAACGATGCAAACGAAGCAACTCATTTGCTTCACCAAAACGGTATGACAATGGCATTCCTGACCCTTTCTATGGCAGAGATTTTCCATTCGTTCAATATGCGCTCTCGCCGTCAGTCAATCGCAAAGATGGGCAGTATGAACTGGTATCTTGTCGGTGCAATGGTTCTTTCACTTGTGCTTTCAACTGCGGTAATTTATATTCCGTTCCTCAGCAATGCGTTCGACTTTGCTCCTATTGATGCAAGAGAGTATTTCACAGCACTTCTCATTGCGTTTATGGTTGTTCCGATTGTAGAAATCGTAAAGCTTATCCAGCGCAAAACTAACAAATAAAACAGACAAAACCCGAAACCATTTGGTTTCGGGTTTTCAGCGTGCCGAAAAAGCATTTTCGACACGCTGTAGGCTGTTGAGAAAGTTTATGAATTTTGTTTTCTTGCGAGCCACGCTCATCGGCATTTGCCGTAAGTGCAT
>CABQCC010000193.1 GCA_902462495.1 uncultured Eubacterium sp.
GGGTTACAATAGCGATGCAATGTACACTGTAGCTATGTTTGATAGAGGAGTGTTTGAGCAGTCCGAGCCGAGTAGTGTTTGTGCTGTTCGGTGATTTGAATTCCGTGCCTGGAATTGTCGCAAAGCTGAAAGCATCAGGCAAAACCGTGTTTGTGCACGCAGATTTGATTGAGGGATTGTCTGCACGAGAGGCGGCGGTTGATTATTTGATTCAAACTGCACAGCCTGACGGAATAATCTCCACACGATTACCGCTTCTTCGCTTCGCAAAAGCAAAGGGCTTGCGCACAATTTTGCGATTTTTCCTGATTGATTCCATCGCTATGGAAAACATCACTTCCCTGAAAAACGAAAGATGCGTTGATATGATTGAGGTTATGCCAGGTCTGATGCCGAAAATCGTCAGACGGGTAAGTGCGTCCTGTGGCAAGCCGATTATCGCAGGAGGACTTGTGACGGAAAAATCCGATGTTGTCAGCGCTCTTGAAGCAGGCGCAATAGCGGTTTCATCCACCAATATCGGCGTTTGGAGTATGTGAAAAAATTAACAATAAATATGTGAAAAATATAACAATAATGTGTTAAAAAATTAACGAAAAAACAATTTGTAGTTTATTATCTTTTTGTATTGACAGCACCAAAACTTTGTGCTATATTGATGGTACAACAAGTGCATAACAACCGAGAGATTTGAGCAACGGTGAAAAAATGGAGAGGTTTACTCCGTCTTTTTCCGTTGCTTTATTGTTTTGTTGATATGCAAAATTAAGGGGGAAAACAAAATGTATGATGTAGCGATTATCGGCGGCGGTATTGCCGGATGCGCTTGTGCTTATCGTTTGTCACGCTGTAATCTGCGAGTAGTTATGTTGGAGAAAGAGAACGACATCTGTATGGGTGCTACTCGTGCAAACAGTGCAATTATGCACGCAGGATACGACCCGCTTCCGGGCACACTTATGGCAAAGCTCAATGTGGAGGGCAACGCTATGAGCAGAGAGATTTGCAAAAAGCTCAATGTATCTTGGAAAGACACGGGTTCATTGGTTTTGGCTTTGTGTGATGAGGATATGGACACATTGCAAAAACTTTTGGAGCGTGGAGTAAAAAACGGTGTTCCGGGTTTGGAAATTTGGGATGCCGACAAGGTTCGTGAAAAAGAACCGAATGTAACAGAGAACACAAAGGGTGCTTTGTGGGCACCTACAGCCGCAATCGTAAATCCTTGGGAGTTCGGTTTGGCTATGGCAGAAGTTGCCGTGCAAAACGGCTGTGAGCTTCGTCGCCGCTTCGCTGTTTCAAGCATTTCAAAGACAGACGGTGGTTACACTTTGTCAAACGGTGCGGACACAGTTGAGGCTCGTTATGTCATCAATGCCGCAGGCGTTTATTCAGACAAGATTAACAATTTGGTTGCAAAGCCGTCATTCACAGTTGAGCCGACTGTCGGCGAATACTATTTGCTCGACAAGTGCGAGGGCACAAGAGTTTCAACAGTTATCTTCCAATGTCCGGGCAAAGAGGGCAAGGGCGTATTGGTTTCACCTACCGTTCACGGCAACTTGATTGTCGGACCAAACGCTGTTGTTCGTCAAGACCCTGAGGACACCTCTGACACACCTGAGGGACTTGCAGAGGTTAAAGCAAAGTCTGTTCGTATTGTTCCGGGAGTTGATTTCCGCCAGAACATCCGCAACTTTGCAGGTATGCGTGCAAACTCAACAATTGACGATTTCATCATCGAATTTGCAGAAGAAAACTTCCTCAATGTAGCAGGTATTCGTTCACCGGGCTTAACCTCGGCACCTGCCATTGCACAATATGTTGCAGAACTTCTCGGCGAGGCAGGACTTGACCTCACAGAAAAAGAAGATTACATAGATTCTCGCAGAAAGGTTCATTTCAACAAAATGACGCCTGATTCACGACTTTATGGACCGTTCAACATCACGCAATGTTTTTACAAAA
>CABQCC010000194.1 GCA_902462495.1 uncultured Eubacterium sp.
TTGTGGCTGTCGGACACTCATATTTTCGTGCGATATACACCACAAGTCGGAGATTGTGCACAACCAACAAATCCTTGTGTTCATCATTTCCGTCTGCAAGTTCAAGCATAATTTTTTGCTCTTCTTCCCTTTTTAGCGGAGGTGGAAGAACATCAGGTCCGTTTATATAATGACAAAACTGCTTTGGAAAAAATCTCAAAAGCATTCGCAACAACATATTTTTCATAAAAGCACCTCAAATTGAAAGAATATCATAATTCAGAATTGCGGAATAGTTCTCATCTTTTACATCATTGCTCAAAGCTATGTACGCATTTTCAATTACTTCCTCTCCTTTAGTTGATTTGAGAATAATTTTGTCAGGTTTAAATGCGGTCAAAAAACCGACTCCGTTAACTGTTGTGACAGGAACGAGCCTTGTGTTTTTTCCTTCTGAGGAAATTTTTGAAGAATCGACAATAATTACGGGAGCGTTTGAAAACGGTTCACGGAGTTTGTTGCCCGTGTCTAAAAAAGCGAGCAAATCTGTTGATGTTCCGTTATTTTCTATAGTCAAAAAATATATTTCTTTTTTTGACAGCGTTCGATTATACAACCTGATAATCAAACTCGAAACTGCATATGCAAATGCTGTGCATACAATAATCGTTGCCGATGAAACATCAAAATACAACACATCATTATTGACTGCTATGAACTTTAATTTGAACAAATAGCAAGCACACATCACTACGCCGAGCAACAGAAAATTACCGAAATAAAACACCGCAGTTTGTTTTAAAAACGAAGCCGTATTTTTGAAGCCAAACGAAACATACACCATAACAAACGACACGACAAGTTTGCTAAGGGCGAGCACAAAAGACGGCACATCGTCGCAAAATATACTGAGCGAATAAACTGCACCGATTGCGGAAGCAAGAATTATTCTAATTAGTTTTGGCTTTCGTTTTGAAAACAGACAAGTGATTTGCAAGAGGAAAAACGACACAAAAAAATTGAGTGCTAAAAGAATGTCAACATAAACAACAATAAAAATACCCCCTTTGCACACATTATAAAATGCAAAGAGAGTATATTTTGTCAAAATATGATTAGTCGATAATTTCGATTGTATCAATCACAACATCAAACACAGGTTTGTCGTTCATTCCTGTTTTGGTTGCTGCGATGTCCTCAAGAACTTCCTCACCGTCAGTAATCATTCCGAAAACCGTGTGATGAAAATCAAGCCATGGAGTACCGCCCTTTTCCTTATAAGTGTCGATAACCTCACGAGGAAAGCCGTTATCCTGCAAATCTTCCATTTGAGCAAGAAGTTGCGGGTCAACATTCTTTGCCTGAACGATAAAGAACTGCGAACCGTTTGTATTTGGACCTGCGTTAGCCATTGAAAGTGCACCGTAATAGTTGCGTGCATCAAGTGAAAATTCATCCTCAAAGTTCTTGCCCCAGATTGATTCACCGCCCATACCTGTGCCGGTCGGGTCACCGCCCTGAATCATAAAGTCCTTGATTACTCTGTGGAAAATAAGTCCGTCATAATAGCCGTTTTTTGCGTGAGTGGCAAAGTTTTCTACTGTCTTTGGTGCTGCCTCAGGCATAAGGTCAAAAGACATATCACCCTTGTTTGTTTTGATAATTGCTTTCATTATAATTTAACCCTTTCGTTAATTGTTTTTAATACTTCTGTATCAATCTTTTGCACCTTTCTGTCATAAGTGAAAAGACCGTTGAGTTCATCCTCAACATCGGTAACCTGTGTATATACAGTTGCAGACAAGCCGTCTTTGATTTGAGGAATAATTGTTTTTTCAAACAAGTTTTTATAAGCTTTTGTAAGCCCTTGTTTCGAATTAAATATTTTATAACCGAACATCTTATTATTAAAAGTATGTCCTTTAACTCTTGTGCTCAATCCACCGAACTCCGTCAAGCACCACG
>CABQCC010000195.1 GCA_902462495.1 uncultured Eubacterium sp.
ACTATTAAAAAATCCCGTTAATACGCAAGTATTGACGGGATTTTGTTAATGCACACTGAACAAAATCAGTTTGCTTAAACTGCTTTGCACTCAAAAATCAAAGAAACAGATGAAAGACAAGGCATAATTTACAGGGCAGGCTTACCGCCTTCACTGTAAATTTAACGCAGTATTTCGATGTTTATTTGATTTTTTGAGCATTTATTCTTTATGTAGTGTGCCCCTTCTGCACGATTTTTTGTTTGTCTTGTTTCTTATTATAATTCGGCAATAAGCTCAACTTCGCAAAGAACGCCCTTTGGCAAATCCTTTACTGCCACACAGCTTCTTGCCGGCTTTGAGGTGAAATACTTGCCGTAAATCTCGTTGAATGCACCGAAGTCGTTGATGTCTGCAAGGAAGCAAACAGTCTTTACGACTTTGCTCATATCTGTGCCTGCCGCTTCAACAACAGCTTTGAGATTTTCACAAACCTGAGTTGTCTGCTCCTCAATTGTCTTTGCTTCAACCGTGTTGGTTGCAGGGTTGATTGCGATTTGACCAGAAGTGAAAAGCAAGCCGTTTGCCTTTACTGCCTGTGAATAAGGTCCGATTGCGTTTGGTGCATTGTTTGTTGCAACATATTCCATAATTTTTATCTCCTTTGTTTGTTATTCCAATACTTTAAATCCTGCGTCTGTAAGAGCTTTTTTAACAGCAACAATGTGCTCAAAGTTCCTTGTTTCAACGCCGATTTTAAGATAGCAGTCTGTAATGTTCATATCAAGGTCTGTTGAGTCGTAGTTAACGGAAACAACATTTGCGCCTTGCTCGGCTACAATCTGACTTACGCCCGAAAGTTGACCCGGTTTGTCAGACAAAGCAATAACAATGTCTGCGGTTCTTCCGCCCATTTTAAGACCACGCTCAATAACTCTTGAAAGAATTGTAACATCGATATTACCGCCCGATACAACGCAAACAACATTTTTGCCGTCTACATCAGGAATTTTGCCGTTCATAACAGCGGCAACAGGCACAGCGCCCGCACCCTCTGCAATGAGTTTTTGTTGCTCCAAAAGTGTGAGGATTGCAAGTGCGATTTCGTCGTCTGTCACAGTAACAATTCCGTCAACATATTCGTTGCAAATGTCATATGTCAACGAACCCGGAGTTTTAACCGCAATACCGTCCGCAATTGTGTTAACCGTGTCGAGTGTTTCGATTTCGCCGTCTGCAATTGAGTGTTCCATAGACGGAGCACCGGCAGCCTGAACACCGTATACCTTGCAGTTAGGCTTCAACTGCTTGATTGTGTAGGCAATACCGCTGATGAGTCCGCCGCCGCCGATTGGCACAACAACCACATCAGCATTCGGAAGCTGATTGAGAATTTCAAGTCCGATTGTGCCCTGACCTGCGATTACATCAGGGTCGTTGAACGGATGAATAAAGGTGAGTCCTTTTTCGTCTTTGAGTTCAAGAGCCTTGTTGTATGCGTCGTCGTAAACACCTTTTACAAGGCAAACTTCTGCGCCGTATCTTTTGGTTGCTTCTACCTTGCTGATAGGAGCGCCGTCAGGCAAGCAGATGATTGACTTTATGCCGTTCTTTGTGGCAGCAAGTGCAACGCCCTGTGCGTGGTTACCCGCAGAGCAAGCGATAACGCCCTTTTGCTTTTCTTCTTCTGTTAATTGACTGATTTTGAAGTATGAGCCTCTGATTTTGAACGAACCTGTTACTTGTAGGTTTTCTGTTTTGAGATAAACATTGCAACCTTGTTTTAGATTCGGTGCCGCAATTAAATCTGTTTCTCTGATGATTTCTTTGAGAATTGTTGAGGCTTTGTACACTCTGTCTAATGATAACATATGATTTTCCTCTTATTCGTGGTCAGGCTCCGTGAATCCGAACGATACTTACCTCGATGTTGCAGGCTGGCGAT
>CABQCC010000196.1 GCA_902462495.1 uncultured Eubacterium sp.
ATATTTTATAGATTTAATATAAGCAAGTGCAATTCTTAAAGGTAAAGGATAAAATATTTTTCTGAAATAGCGCAAAATGATTGTCATAATAAGCTTTTCTTCATATTCACGCTGAACAAGCCTTGCTGTGCCGACAATCTCAATGTTTTTCACTTCATCATTTTCAAAGCTGAAGTGAGCAAGAATTTCAATCAGTTCGCTCCTTTCAAAAGAATAATAAATAATCAGGTCGCCGGTTCTTTCATAAACTGTAACATCGTCAATTCCGCTGATTGATTTCAAGTAAGCATCTGCCTTATCCGCTTCTTCAATTGTCATATTTTCTTTGCAAAAATGCACTCTCATTCTGTTTTTTGTTTCGTGCAAGATTTGACATTTCATAATATTTACCTCAAATTGCTAAAAGGCTGCCAAATTGACAGCCTTTTGATAATTTATGCGTTTGCAACAGCTGCGTTTTCAATAACGCTCTGTTCTGCTTTTTCCTGTGCTTCGGCTGCTTTTTTCTCGTTGATTTCTTTAGCCTCTGCCAAAATATCGTTTGCGTTTTCTTTAACCTCTGTTACTGTTTTCATCACAGAGTCTTTAACTCTCAAACCAAAAGCCGCAGTGTGAGCATATGCTTTTTTTGCATCCTTGCTTCCCAAAGCCTTAACTCCTGCCGTACCAAACAGCACACCGCCTGCAAATGCCGCCAATTCACTAATCATGATAAAATCTCCTTTCAAATTCGTCTTTAATTTGTTATATTTATCAGGTTAGCATTGCCTAACCCAATTCTTAGTTTTTATTATATTCAAAAAATTATTGATGTCAACAATTTTTGATGCTTTTTGGCAAAAATTCACAAAATATGTTATATTTCTTAGGAAATCATATCTTAACGCTTGACAGAACAATATAACAGTGTTATACTAAACACGATATAACAGTGTTATATGAGGTATGAAAATGTCAAACGAAGAATCAACAACCTTAAAAAATATATTGTCGGCAGGCAAAGCAGAATTTTTGGAAAAAGACTTTAACTCGGCTTCGCTTCGCAATATTGTAAAAACCGCAGGTGTAACAACAGGTGCATTTTATGGTTATTTTTCCGGCAAGGAAGCGCTTTTTGCCGCTCTTGTTGAAGAGCACGCAAAAGCTATAATGAACATATTTATGTCTGCACAGGAGGATTTTGAAAAACTGCCTGACGAAGAAAAAGCAAATCATATGGGAGTTGAAAGCCGAACAAGCCTTAACGAAATTGTTGATTACATTTACGAACATTTTGACGAATTTAAGCTAATCATTTGTAAAAGCGAAGGCACATCATACGAGAACTTTATTCATAATATGGTGGAAATTGAAGTTGAAAAAACCTATCAATTCATTGATGCTTTGCGCTCGCAGGGCAAGGATGTTCCAAACATAGAAAAAGCGGTTTGCCATATGATTGTCAGCGGTATGTTTTCGGGCATATTTGAGCTTATTGAACACGATATGAAAAAAGAAAACGCTAAAAAATATGTAAGCGAATTCCAGGACTTTTATATCGCAGGTTGGTCAAAAATTTTAGGGCTTTAAGTCCTTTAATTTTTAGATATGAGTTAGCGATAGCTAACTGAATACTTATATAGGAGGAATTAAATTGAAGGAAAAAAAAGAGTCAAACTTTTCAAGACTGATGGACTATGCCGAAAATTATAGGTATTTCACTTATATATCTTTGGTGCTCAGTGCAGTCAGCAGTGCGCTTGCACTTCTTCCGTTTTATTATATATGGAAGATAATCAAAGAAGTGCTTGAGGTTATGCCAAATTTTGAAAACGGTGCAAGTATTGTGAAAAACGGTGTGATTGCGGTTGTTTTTGCTGTGTTATCTATGATAATTTACATTGCGTCATTGATGTGTTCACACACAAGTGCATTTAGA
>CABQCC010000197.1 GCA_902462495.1 uncultured Eubacterium sp.
AATTTATCAGATTTTTCCTGACCGTTTTTATAATTCGGGCAAGAAAAAAACAGGATACAGAAAAAGTCGTGTTCTTCGCAAATGGGGCGATGAGCCTTTTTGGCGAGAGGAACAGATGAACGGTATTTGGAACAACGATTATTTCTGCGGTGACCTCTTGGGCGTTGAGGAAAAACTCCCTTATTTAAAGGATTTGGGAGTCACTTGTATTTATCTCAATCCAATTTTTGAGGCGAATTCCAACCATAGATACGACACAGCCGATTATGAAAAAATTGACCCGCTCTTGGGAACGGAAGCAGATTTGAAAAGGCTCTGCAAGGTTGCCAAAGAGGAATACGGAATCGGCATAATTCTTGACGGCGTTTTCAGTCACACAGGCTGTGACAGCAAGTATTTTAATTTGTACAATAATTACGACAGCATCGGTGCGTACAACAGCCAAAAAAGTCCTTATTATTCGTGGTATAAATTCATCAATTATCCCGACGAATACGATTCGTGGTGGGGTATTAAACTCTTGCCTGAGGTCAGAGAAGAGGACGAAAGCTATCGTGAATATATCTGTGGCAAAAACGGAATTTTACGCAAATGGCTCAGGTGCGGAATTTCAGGCTGGAGGCTTGATGTTGCGGATGAACTTCCCGATATGTTCCTTGATGATTTGCGCAATGCGGTCAAGGAAGAAAACAGCGATGCCGTGATTATCGGCGAAGTTTGGGAAGATGCAACCACAAAATTTGCCTACGGTCAGCGCCGTCGTTATCTCCTCGGAGAACAGCTCGACAGCGTTATGAACTATCCGTTTGCAAATGCAATTTTGGATTTTGTAAAATATCCAAATGCGTATGAGTTTTTTGACCGTGTGATGACAGTTGTTGAAAACTATCCGTCACAGGTCACAAATTCGTTGATGAATCATATCGGCACTCATGATACAGAGCGTGCAATCAGCCGACTTGCAGGGGATAGCTGTGAGGGCTACGGCAGACATTGGCAGTATGAACACAACAAACTTTCCGAATATGAATATTTGCGTGGACTTTCGCTGATGAAAATCGCATCGCTTATTCAGTATACATTGCCGGGCGTGCCGTCACTTTATTACGGTGACGAAATCGGTATGGAGGGTCGCAAAGACCCGTTCAACCGTGCTTGTATGAATTGGGAAGAACCGAACAATGAACTTCTGCGTTGGTATAAGCGACTCGGAGAAATCAGACTCGGTTGCAAGGTGCTTGCAAAAGGTGAGTTTGTGCCGCTATACAGCGAACACAAAACTATTGCTTATCTCCGCAAAGATGAAAACAGCGAACTCTTGGTGGCTGTCAATCTCGATGACACCGATGTTGATATTTTTGTCGGCGAGCAGTGGGATAATTCGTATTGTTTTTTTGACGAGTCGGCAACAGACGGCTATATCCACCTTGAACCTATGCGATATACATTGTTGACCAGAGTAATAGAATAATGTGATAAGCATTTTTGTTTATATTTAAAAGTTAATTTTTGTTAAGTGTTTATACTATTGAATTAATAAAACAACGACTTAAATTTAAGCCGTTGTTTTTATCTTTTATCTGTTCTTTCTAATATATAATCTATACTTGTGTTATAAAAATCCGCAAGTGCTATTAGAATTTCCGGTGGGATGGTTCTCTCTCCGCTTTCATAATATGCATATGTTCTTTGTGGCAGATTAAGTTTTTTGCCGAGTTCTGTTTGAGTTAGGTCACAATCTTCTCTCAAATCCCGTATTCGTTTATATTTCATTTAATCACCAAATATTATTATATTAAAGAACAAAATGTTCTATTGACATTTAGAACAGATTGTTCTATAATTGTTTTGTACAAATCATATGTACAAAATGTATTTATTATTAAAGGAGAGTGACAAC
>CABQCC010000198.1 GCA_902462495.1 uncultured Eubacterium sp.
GCAAGTCCGATTTCACCGAATGCAAGTGTGTTTTCGTTTACAGGCTTATCCTTTAGTGATGAAATCAATGCCATAGCAACGCTTAAATCAGCCGCCGGCTCATATAGCTTCAATCCACCGATTACATTCAAATATGCATCCATTCCATTGAACAGAAATCCGGCACGCTTTTCAAGCACGGCAATTATCATACTCATTCGGTTGTAATCAAAGCCTGTGCTCATTCGTCTTGGCGTTCCAAAACCTGATGAAGTAACCAAACCTTGCACCTCAGCAAGAATCGGTCGTGAGCCTTCCATTGTGCACGCAACGCAAGTTCCGCTTGTGTTTTTAGGTCTGCCCGAAAGCATCATCAATGACGGATTTTCAACCTCGTTCATACCGCTTTGAGTCATCTCAAAGACTCCGATTTCGTTTGTTGAACCAAATCGGTTTTTGGCACTTCGCAAAATTCTGTATGAATAATTTCGTTCGCCCTCAAAATATAACACAGTATCAACAATATGTTCAAGCACCTTTGGACCTGCAATTGCACCGTCTTTGTTTACATGACCAACAACAAAAATCGGAATTCCAAGCGATTTTGCAAGGTGCATAAAGATATTTGTGCATTCTCTTACTTGTGTAATACTGCCGGCAGATGATGAAATATCATCAATCATCATTGTTTGAATCGAGTCAATTATAACCATATTCGGCTTTTCGGCTTTAATTGTTTCAACAATAAGCGAAACATCGGTTTCTGCAAGAATAAATAGATTTTCGGTATCAACATTAAGTCTGTTTGCACGGAGCTTGATTTGTCGTGCTGATTCTTCACCGCTAATATACAAAATCGTGTGTTTTTGTCCTAAGCTTTGACAAATTTGAAGCAAAATAGTTGACTTACCGATACCCGGATCACCCGAAAGAAGAACCAAACTTCCCTCTACAATTCCGCCACCGAGCACTCGGTCGAATTCTTTTATTCCGGTTGACAGTCTTTTTTCTATATCACTGTCTATTTCATTAAGCCTTTGAACAGGTTTAATACTTGCTTTTGACCTTGTAATGCCTTTTGCGGATACAATCGGAGTTTGCTCCTCCATAGTGTTCCATTCGCCACAGCCCGGACATTTTCCGAACCATTTTACGCTTTCGTATCCACATTCGCTGCACACATATACGGATTTTACTTTTCCTGCCATTTATACTTCCTCACAAATTCCTGCAAGAACAGAATAAGCCATATCTCGCTGATATTCCTTGTCTTGCAGTCTTTTATTTTCATTTTCGTTGCTTACAAACCCACATTCAACCATAACAGACGGCTTTTGTGCTTTGTATAAAATATAATAACTGTCGTCAGATTTTTTGTTTATTCGTTTGTTTTCAGGTTGAATATTCTTTTTAACGCTGTTTAAGATTTTGTCAGCAAGCGTTGGACTTTTTTCATCGTTTGGAGAATACCAAATTTGAGTTCCCCATTCGGCCTCATTTTCAAAATGATTTTGATGAATTGAAATCAAAATACTGTCGGGTACGGAATTTATATAATCCATACGATTATATAAGTCGGATTTTGTGCGTTGCTCCCCTGCCCTGTACACTTCATAATCGCCGTCACGAGTCAAAACGGCATTTATCCCCGATACCATAAGAAAATCGTACAAATCGAGCGAAATTGAAAGGTTGATGTTCTTTTCGAGCGAACCGTCAATTCCGACAGCACCGACATCAATTCCGCCGTGACCGGGGTCAATAATAACCGTTTTTCGTGTTTGAATATTGTTTATTCCAACAGTTTTTACAAGATAGTTGTCAATCTTACAGCTGAGATTAATGCAAACAGCTATCAAAAGAAATCCTGAAAATAATATCATTAATGCCTTTTTCATACTATCACCAAAGTC
>CABQCC010000199.1 GCA_902462495.1 uncultured Eubacterium sp.
GCTTTTTGACTAATCTATTAAGGAGAATATACTATTATGAAGAATCCGGTATTTACAGGTTCAGCTGTTGCTATCATTACTCCAATGAATGATGACTTCAGCATTAATTACGATGAATTTAAGAAGTTTATTGATTGGCAGATTGACAACGGCACAGACGCTATTGTTATCTGCGGTACAACAGGTGAAAGCTCAACTCTCAGAACCGTTCACCACCTTGAAGCAATTAAATTCTGTGTTGATTATGTTAACGGCAGAATACCTGTTATTGCAGGCGCCGGCTCAAATAATACAGAATGTGGACTTGAACTTGCTGTAAAGGCTTGCGAATATGGCGTTGACGCTTTGCTTCTTGTTACTCCTTACTATAACAAGTGCACACAAAAGGGTCTTATCAAGCACTACACAATGTATCATGATGCAACAAATGTACCTATCATCCTTTACAATGTTCCGTCAAGAACAGGTGTAAACATCGCTCCCGAAACTCTCAAGGAACTTTCAAAGCTTCCAAGAATCAACGGTGTTAAGGAAGCATCAGGCAACATCAGTCAGGTTATGAAGATTCACGCACTTTGCGGTGATGACCTCAACATTTGGAGCGGTAACGACGACCAAATCCCGGCAGTTATGGCTTGTGGCGGTAAGGGTGTTATCTCTGTACTTTCAAACATTTGCCCACAGGAAACTCACGATATGGTTCAGGCTTATCTTGACGGCGATGCAAACAAGTGCACAAAGATGATGGCTGAATATCTTGAACTTGCAAACGCTATGTTTGTTGAAGTTAACCCAATTCCTGTAAAGGCTGCTTGCAATATGATGGGCTGGGCAGCAGGACCTTGCAAGATGCCTCTTTGCGAAATGACTGATGAACACACAGAGTATGTAAAGAGCGTTATGCAAAAGTACGGACTTATTAAATAAGATTTCAGAGGAAGTATAAATGACAAGAATTATATTATCAGGATGCTGTGGCAAAATGGGCGGAGTTATCCAAAATATTGTTGCAAACCGTGATGATGCAACTATCGTTGCCGGTGTTGACAAGTTCAACAACAATATGACCGACTTTCCTGTTTACGAAAGCATTTTGGATGTAAAAGAAGAAGCAGATGTTGTTATTGACTTTTCAAATCCGTCACTTCTTGACAGTCTTTTGGAATATGGCAAGAACACAAAAACTGCTCTTGTTATCGCAACAACAGGTTATGACGATTGCCAAAAGAAAAAGATTGCAGATGCTTCAAAAGAATGTCCTGTGTTCTTCACATACAATTACAGCTTGGGCATCAATCTTCTTGCAACTCTTGCAAAGAAAGCGGCTGCACTTTTGGGTGATGAATTCGATATTGAAATTGTTGAACAGCATCATAATCAAAAGATTGACGCTCCATCAGGTACTGCGCTTATGCTTGCAGATGCTATCAACGAGGAACTTGATGACCGTATGAAGTATGAATACGACCGTCATTCGAAGCGTGAAAAGCGCACAAAGAACGAAATCGGTATTCATTCAATCAGAGGCGGAACAATCGTTGGTGAGCACGAAATTATTTTTGCAGGCAGAGATGAGATTATCACTCTTTCTCACTCGGCAAGGTCAAAAGAAGTTTTCGCTGTCGGCGCTGTAAATGCTGCTGTATTTATGGCAGGCAAAGAAGCCGGTATGTACGATATGGCAGAACTTGTAAAATAAAACGAACAACATTAAAGAGCAAACCAATTGAGGTTTGCTCTTTAAGACTGTCGATAAAGCCCCTGAACCACGCCAAATATAAATCAACAGAATTATGCCTCCTCTTTTAGCAAAAGGGGAGGTGGCAACACGAAGTGTTGACGGTGGGGTTTTAAAAATGCTGTAAGTA
>CABQCC010000200.1 GCA_902462495.1 uncultured Eubacterium sp.
GATTTGTTGATTTTTCAATTTTGAAGCACAACAGGTTTGTTCACAAAATCACCATCCTTTTGAATTTTTATATGTTTTATCTCTAATTCCTTAATATCATAAACTGTTCTTTGTGTCAATCCAAAACACCAAAAGTTAACATTCTGTTTATTATCTGGGCAGAATTATATATAAATTTATACATACATATAATTAACTATTTTCAAATTAAAATATTATAAAAAATATTACCAAAAGTTAGTGACAAATGGTGTTATTTATTGTATAATAGTTCAGTAAATTTATAAATTTGAAAGGAGTTTTTTATGAAACACTCTGAAATCGTCGGAAAAATGAGTCTTGAGCAAAAGGCAACATTTGTTTCCGGTTATGACTATTGGCATCTTGAGGAAGCTCCGGAACTCGGACTCCCTAAGATTTGCATTACAGACGGCCCTCACGGCTTGCGTAAGGCAAAGGGTAAAGACTATGTACCTGAAGAAGGCGAGGCTAAGTCATCTGGCGGTATCGGTCTTGGCAACTCTGTGCCTACAACTTGCTTCCCGCCTGCCGCAACTTCATCATGCTCTTGGGATGATGATTTGCTCTTTGAAGAGGGCGTAGCTATGGCAGAAGAATGCCTTAAAGAAAAGGTATCCGTTATTCTCGGTCCCGGTACAAATATCAAGCGTGCTCCAACATGCGGCAGAAACTTTGAGTATTTTTCAGAAGATCCGCTTCTTGCAGGTAAGTGCTCAGCTGCCATCATCAACGGCGTTCAGTCAAAGGGCGTAGGTACATCGCTTAAGCACTTTGCTTGTAATTCACAGGAAGCATTCCGTATGGTTCTCAACGAAGTTATTGATGAGCGTACAATGCGTGAGATTTATTTCCCGGCATTTGAAATTGCAGTTAAAGAGGCTCAGCCTTGGACAATTATGAACTCGTACAACCGTATTAACGGTGTTTATGCGTCACAAAATGAATGGATGCAGCAGCAGGTTCTCCGTAAGGAATGGGGCTTTAAGGGTCTTATCGTAACAGACTGGGGTGCATCTGTTGACCGTGTTGACGGTGTTAAAGCAGGTACAGACCTAGAAATGCCGTCATCAGGCAATCTCAATGCAAAGAAAATCGTTGCTGCCGTAAAGGACGGAACTCTCGACGAAGCTGTCCTTGATGAAAGAGTAGATGCTGTTGTTGACCTCATCTTGAAGTCAAAGCCGGCTCTTGAAAAGACACATACATATGACAAAAAGGCTCACCACAAGATTGCTCAAAAGATTGCAGAAGGCTCAATGGTTCTTCTTAAGAACGATGACAGCATTCTTCCTCTTCAGGCAGGTCAAAAGGTAGCTGTTATCGGTGAGATGGCAAAAGCTCCTCGCTTCCAGGGCGCAGGTTCTTCTGTTATCAATCCTACAATGCTTTCAAACGCTTATGATGAACTTGTAGAACTCGGCGTAGATGTTACTTATGCACAGGGCTATTACAAGTCGGCAGGCACTAAGAAAGAGCAAAAGTCAAGAATGACTGAAGCACATCTTACAGAAGAAGCAGTAAATGTTGCAAAGAACGCTGATGTTGCTATTGTGTTCGCAGGTCTTACAGAGGACTTTGAGGGCGAGGGCTACGACAGAGAAACAATCAATATGCCTCCAAATCATAACAAGCTTATCTCTGATGTTGCTGCTGCAAATCCAAACACAATCGTTGTTCTTGCAGGTGGTTCTGTTGTTCTTATGCCATGGCTTTCAGAAGTTAAGGGTCTTCTAAATTCAGGACTCGGCGGTCAGGCAGCAGGCGCAGCCGTTGCAAATATTCTTACCTTTTGCAGCGGTTTTTGCTGCCGGTGTGCCTGTAAA
>CABQCC010000201.1 GCA_902462495.1 uncultured Eubacterium sp.
TGTTATTATATATATACTATTTAAAAGGGGTGTAAAAATGAATTCAAAAGCTAAAACCTATACCAAAAAAGAAGCGGCAGGATATCTTGTCGGTATGTTTGGTCAAAATCTTATTTACAACATTGTTGCAACAGGTCTTTACTTCTATTTTCAGAATGTAATTTGTTTGCCGGCAATGGCTCTCGGTTGGATTATGACTATCGCCAGAATATGGGATGCCATAAACGACCCGATGATGGGTACTATTGTTGATAAAACCCATTCAAAATGGGGTAAATGCAGACCGTACCTTATTATTTTTCCTGCAATTATAGGCGTAATCACTATTTTAACATTTATCAACGGCAACTATGCCGAAGCATCGTCAACCGCACAAAAAGCGCTTATTGTAGGCTGGGCGGCTGTATCTTACATCGCTTGGGGTATGTGCTTTACTGTTTGTGATATTCCTCTTTGGGGTATTACTTCTCTTATGACAGAGGACGAAAACGACCGTAGCAAGATTTTGGGTCTTGCCCGTATGGTTGCAGGCGTCGGCGGTATCGGCGTTCTTGTTGTTCAAGTTGCACAGGCTCTTGCAGGTGCGTTCAACGGCGATATGCAAAAGGCATTTATTGTAACAGTTGTTATTATGACTGTTATCGCAACAATTCTTTTTGAGTTTGCCGGCATCTTTACAAGAGAGCGTGTTGAAAAATCCGAAAAGAGTTATACTTTCAAGGAAAACTTCCAAATTATGTTCGGCAACAAGCCGTTCAGACAAATCCTTATTTCAGGTATCCTCAGAAGCCCGATTCAGCTTCTTATGATTGTTGCAATGACTCTTGTTACATATTATTATGCAAACGGTAACATCATGAACATCCTCAAGACAAATGAAGATGGTTCAATCGCAGGTATCGACTTCAAGATTCTTATCGGTCTCGGCAGCGTTGCAATCGGTCTTTTCGTAGGTCAGTTCGTTGCAATGGGCGTTACTCCGCTCATCATCAAAAAGGTTGAAAAGAAAACTCTTTACAATATCTATTCAATCGCAGGCGCTGTTCCGTTTGCTCTTATCTTTGTATTCTTCAAAGTTTCGGGCGGCGACCTTACATCTACAGTTTGGTCAATCGTTATCGGTATTTGCATGCTTTTTGCAAGTGCGGCTTTCGGCGGTATCAATGTACTTCAGTCAGTTATGATTGCCGACTGTGTAGACTATGAGGAATATTACAACGGTGTTCGTACCGACGGCGTATTTTTCTCAGGTCAAAGCTTTATTACAAAACTTGCAGCAGGTATTTCAACAATCATTTCATCTGCCGTATACGCTTTTGTAGGTTACAGCGGCGTTAATGTTGACAAGCTCAACAAGGCAATCGAAAACGGTGCAAGCTTCATCACATATGACGGCGGTTCAGGTGTCGGCAAATATGCTGAAGCAATGTTCTTCCTCATTTCAATCCCACCTGCAATCGGTATGTTCCTTTCTGCTTTGCCTACTCTTAAATATGCAATGACAGATAAAGAGCACGAGCATATTCTTGCAGAACTTGTTGCAAAGAGAGGCAATAAGCCACAGGATTGAAAAGTGCTCAATGAAGAAGATGATGAGCAGGCACAAGAGCTTGAACAGAATCTCCTCAACATTGTTGACGAAATAAATAAACTCTAAATGAAGGGGCACACTGCATAAGGAAGTAATTGGTTTAAGCTTTCTGAGTT
>CABQCC010000202.1 GCA_902462495.1 uncultured Eubacterium sp.
GAGGACATCGTCAAAGCTGACATTTTCGCCCTTTTCCACAAGCTCTTTATATCTTCTTTCTGCTCTGCATTCAGGAGAAGCGAAAAGAAAAATCTTTACTTCTGCATCGGGAAGAACAACGGTTGCAATATCTCTGCCGTCCATAATGACATTGTTGGTTTTTGCGATTTCTCGTTGAAGATTAAGCAAAAACGCTCTGACCTGCGGTATTGCAGAAACCTTGCTTGCTCCCATAGAAATTTCGGGTGTGCGAATAAAGCCCGACACATCCTCGCCGTTAAGATAAACAGACTGAACACCGTTAACATATTTCAGTTCAACCTTGGTGTCATCAAGCATAGAGATAATTCCCTGTTCGTCATCAATAACACCGTTTTTTACTGCGTTGTATGCAACGGCACGATAAAGAGCACCCGTGTCTACATAAATAAAGCCGAGTTCCTTGGCTGCGGCCTTTGCAATTGTGCTCTTGCCTGCTCCGGCAGGTCCGTCAATAGCAACATTAATCATACAATACCTCTCTTATATAAAAACATTATTATACTAAATATTCATTCCGCACAGATAGCCTGTTGAAAAAGCGACCTGCAAATTAAATCCGCCTGTATAAGCGTCAACATCAATAACTTCTCCTGAAAAATAAAGGTTATCAACAATTTTTGAGCCCATCGTTTTTGGATTGATTTCCTTTACATCAACTCCGCCCGAAGTGATAATCGCCTCGTTAATCGGTCTGAAATCGCTGATGTTAACAGTAAAGTTTTTCAGCAAGCTAACAAGATTTTGACGCTGAACTTTTGTAATTTGATTTACCTTTTCCGACGGTTCGATTCCCGACAGTTTTACGACAACGGGAATAAGCTTGTTCGGCAACAATTTTGACAAAGAATTGATGAAATCCTTGTTTGTGTTTTCCGCAAAATCTCGCTGAATTCGTTTGTCAAGAGTTTGCTCGTCAAGTGCCGGCTTCAAATCAATAACAATTTTGTAATTATGCTCTTTTGGGTGAGTCATATGTGACGAAGCGGATAAAATCACCGGTCCGCTGACACCGTAATGAGTGAACAGCATTTCGCCGAAATCGGAATAAATTTCCTTTTCGCCGTCAAGCAATTTGATTGATATATTGCGAAGCGACAAGCCTTGAAGTTTTGGCACAAATCCATTCGAAGCAACAAGAGAAATGAGTGCAGGCTCAATATCCGTAACGGTGTGTCCGACACTTTCGGCAAGTCTGTACCCATCGCCTGTTGAACCTGTCGACTGATAACTCAAACCGCCTGTGCAAATTGCAAACGCATCACCGTCAACAACAGTTCCGTCGGCAAGATTAACCGACTTGATGACATTTTTTTCTGTGTTAAACGAAGTGACCGTGCCCTCAACAAACTTGACACCGTTTTGCTTTGCATTTTTTACAAGAGCGTCAACAATGTCAACCGCCTTATCGGATTCGGGAAAAACACGATTGCCACGCTCAATTTTTGTAGGCACTCCCATTTCTTCAATCAACGCAATGGTGTCATACGGCATAAATGACGAAAACGCCGAATACATAAACCTTTTGTTAGTGACAACGCTGTTGATTAAATCATCCAAATCAAAGCAAGCATTTGTCACATTGCATCTGCCCTTGCCCGTTATCATAACCTTGCGTGCCGGACGTGAATTCTTTTCTATAACCGTGGTGCAAAATCGGGGTTTATG
>CABQCC010000203.1 GCA_902462495.1 uncultured Eubacterium sp.
AGACTTGCTGAAAAAATTACACGGTGACGAACTTTTTTATTTTTGGCGGAGAGCAAGGGATTCGAACCCTCGAACAGGTTATAGCCCGTTACACGATTTCCAATCGTGCTCCTTCGGCCAGCTCGGACAACTCTCCAAATAAATTACTTGCATATTATAACCTATTAAAATAAAAATTGCAAGTAAAAATATTATATGTTATAATAAAAATATAATTGGGAGGTAATCATTATGAAAAACAAAAAATCGACAGTGCTTTTTGCTGTTTTTGCAATCATTCTTTTTGTTATTGCAGGAATCACAACAGGCGTTGCAATCAAGTCGGGCAATGAATACAAAGGAACGGTTGCGGCATACAAACTATACCAAAATTCAGAAATCAATCTTGGCGGAGTAAGTTTGTCGGCTCAAACAGATTCGGCTAAAAAGCAAGCAGACGAACACAAAAACAACTTCAAAAAATTCTTCGCAATTTCGATTTTGCTTTATGTTGCACTTATAGTGATGCTCGTTTTACTATATCTCAATGTAGTCAAAGCAAGTGAAATCGAGAACGAAACAAAAAAGCAAGAATAAAGATTTATAAATATAAAAATCGGGAGATGTCAACATCTCCCGATAATTTTTATCCTATTAGATAGCTGAAAGAAGTTTTGGAAGTCTTGCTAGAGTTCCGCCGAGAGTCCAGAAAATTCTGCTAAATCCGATGAATGATGATTGGTCATCGTTGAGCATCATAAGGAGTCCCTCTGCTTGATATTCGCTGAAAGCACCCATAGACATCTGCACAAAGTTACGGATAGGAATCTGTGTTGCCATTGCGGCAAGCATCTTGCCGTCACCATTTTCAGCAGAGCCCATACCTGACATAACCTTTGAGATGAGTCTGCAAAGTCTGCCGCCCCACTTTGTATGTCTTGCATCGTTAAGGCATGAATACTTATCAATTCTCTTTGAAGTATCAATTTGAGGATTTGGAAGCTCACCGTAAACTGCGGCAAAATCATCACGAGTGATGTTTTTAACATCATTGTAGTAAGCAGGAGCTGTTGCACGGTAATCAGGGATTTCGCAAGCAGGAGCCTCAACATTTACAGTAGCTGTGAGCTTGACATCTCTTGATGAAGCACAAACCATAATATCGAAGTCGCCTGACTCAACGCACCAATCGTTGATGTTTACATTATAGAAAGCGAATGCTCTCTTTGAAAGCTCAACAGAAACCTCTTTTTCTTCACCGGCATTGAGGAATACCTTTTTATATCCCTTGAGTTCCTTTGTAGGGCGGAAGATAGTTGATTCCTTATCAGCAACATAAACCTGTGCGATTTCTGCACCGGCTACTTCGCCTGTGTTCTTAACCTTGAATGATACTGTGAGAGTGTCTGTATCTTTGATTGAATCGGCGGAAAGTTTAATATCGCTGTACTCAAATGTTGTATATGAAAGACCGAAGCCGAATGGGAACACAACATCCTCATTTGCAGAATCATAATATCTGTAACCGATGTAAACGCTTTCCTTATGCTCTGAAGTAACAGGACCGCCCGGATAATTGCCGAATGTAGGATTTGCTTCAAACGAAACAGGATAAGTTTCTGATGTTTTACCCGATGGGTTAACCTTACCTGTAAGAATATTTGCAACGGCTGCGCCTGCTGCCTGACCGCCGAGTCCTGAATTT
>CABQCC010000204.1 GCA_902462495.1 uncultured Eubacterium sp.
AACAACAGGGCTCGAACCTGTGACCCTCTGCTTGTAAGGCAGATGCTCTCCCAGCTGAGCTATGCTTCCGAATTGCTACTTGCAACGTGTTATACTATACAGTATTTTGACTAAAATGTCAACACTTTTTTTCAACTTTTTTTAAATTTTTATTTTTTAGTTGAAGCGTCAATAATTTGTCTTATGTCTTGAGGTGTGAATACATATTCCTTGTTACAAAAATGGCATTCCACCTTTGTATCTTGGTCATCGTTTGCCATTTCCGTAAGTGCTTCAATACCTGTTGATATAAGAGCATTTTCAACTTTTTTTCTTGAACAGTTACACCTGTATTCAGCTGTGCTTTCGTCAAGTTTGTCAAGTTCAATACCCTGCATTGCCCTGATTGCAATATCATCAGGAGTCATTCCCTCGTCAAGCATTGTTGTAACTGACGGAATTTCCGCAACATTCTTTTCGATAATGTCAATAATTTCATCAGGACATCCCGGAAGAAGCTGGATGATATATCCGCCGGCTTTTTTTACGGTTAAATCAGGATTAACCAATACACCAAGAGCGCAAACAGACGGAGTTTGCTCGCTTGTTGCAAAGTAATTTGTAATATCTTCTGCGATTTCACCGCTGATAATCGGAACTTGACCCACATACGGTTCTTTCATACCAATATCTTTGATGACATAAAGCTGACCGTCTGTGCCTACTGCACCCGATACATCAAGCTTGCCGTTCTCTTTAAGCGGAATTTCAACAATCGGATTTTGAACATAGCCTCTTGTATTGCCCTCGTAGTCTGAAACTGCGATTAAATCACCGCAAGGACCTGCTCCGTTCATTCTGACGGTAATGCTGTCCTCTTTGTCCTTTAGCATATCGCCCATCATTGATGTTGCTGTTATAAGTCTGCCAAGTGCGGCAGTAACAGTTGCAGAGGTTTTGTGAATTTGTTCTGCTTCGTATACAATATCGGTAGAGTCGGTCGCAATTACAAACGCAGAACCGTCTACTGCAATATATCTAACAATCTTTCCCATTATTACACCTTTTTACATACAAAATATAATCTTTCGCTATCGTTTTTAGGTTCGTCATATGATAGCTCATCATAAACTTTAATATCGACAAAACCGACTTTGTTTAGTAAACTTGACAATTCTTCAACAGAATATGCTGTTTCTTCAAATTCTTCGCTGAATCGGTCATAGCTTTCGCCGTTAAAAATAAACATATCAAGAAGAATTCGAACTGTCCTGTCATCAACAGCTTCATTATCCCATACAAGATAATAATCATCTTCATCAAAAACAAAAGTATTATCTGCAAGAATTTCATTGTGCTTATAAACAGTATTGACATCAAAAACGAATAATCCGCCATTATTCAACGAATCATAAACATTTTTGAATGTTGCCAAAACATCGTCAATATTATTGAGATGGTTGATACTGTCAAGGCAACAAATGCAAGCTTCTGCCTTTTCAGGAAGCTCAAATTCCTGCATTTTGGCTTTTAGCAAAGAAAAGTTGTTCCCTGCTTCAAAAAGTCGATTAGAGGCGATTTCAAGCATTTCTTCGGACAAATCAACACCGATAATGCTGTATCCTTTTTTCATAAAAGGAATACTCATTGAGCCTGTTCCGCACGCTAAATCCAAAACCGTACCCGATTTGATAC
>CABQCC010000205.1 GCA_902462495.1 uncultured Eubacterium sp.
ATGCAAATGAGTTGCAACCCGGAACGAGCTTATTAATGGTATCGTTTGACTTACCGTCAACAAGAAGATTTTTAACTTCAAGATTTTCATCACCGAGAAGCTTATATGCTTTGATAGGGCTTCCGTCATATGTACCGTCAACTGTCATAGTCTTTGTGTTATTGTAACATTCAACATAATAGTTAACTGCATCTTCAGCTGTATCAAGCTTTACTCCGCCGTATGTACCTGCTTTGAATTCATCAATTACAGGTTCATCTACAAACTCGGTTGAGCCTGTTTCCTGTTGCTGTGCAACCTTAGCAGGTGACACGATTACAATTATAGCAGTTGCTATTACCAATAGAATTAGGACAACAGAAAGGAATCTGTTGAACTTTGCAAGTCCTGACTTATCTTTTACTTTAGCCATTTAAATTTTCTCCTTACAAGATATTTCTACTATATAATACATTAAAACAATCACAAATTCAACATATTTTTTTAAATTTTCAAAAATATGTGTTATAATACTGTTAAAAATGACTAAAGCGGAGGTCAAAATGGAGATAAAACCTATTGCAAAAATCATCAATGACTACGACAGCAAATTCGCTGTACCACGGCAAAGCGGACTTGTTAACGACATAAAATCCACAATTGTTTTTGAAAAAGAATATGCAGACGAATCTGCTTTTAAAAGAATTGAAGAATTCAGCCATTTGTGGTTGATTTGGGGATTCAGCCTTAATTCTCACCCATCAAATTCATTATCGGTCAGACCTCCAAGACTTGGCGGAAATGAAAAGGTCGGTGTTTTTGCCACACGCTCCCCTTTCAGACCAAACCCTCTCGGACTGTCAAGTGTTAAACTTGAAGCAGTAGAAAAAGACGAAAGCGGAAAAACAATTCTTATTGTCAGCGGTGCCGATTTGGTTTCGGGCACACCAATATATGATATAAAGCCGTATATTACTTTCAGCGACTGCCATCCGGATGCAATCAACGGATTTGCAGAAGAAAAGAACGGTGCAAAACTAAAAGTTGAAATTGATGATGTTTTATTACATAATATTGAGGCAGACAAACAACACACATTAAAAGAAATTTTAGCAGACAACCCACGACCTGCATATCACGAGGACGGACGGCAATACGGTTTTAAATTTGCAGGCAAAGAAATAAAATTCAGGGTCAACAATGATATTTTGACCGTAACGGAGATTTCAGATGGAGAATGAAACATTGCTCAAAAAGAGACTTGCAGAGTTATCGCACAGAGCATTTGAAAGAGGTTACACAACCTATTCAACCTTTTTGAATTTGCAGGAAATCAGCATATTAAAAGCGCTGAAATTAGACAGCAAGTACAATTTATTCGGCGGATACGAAAATGCCGACAGGTGCGTTGCTTCATTCAGCAATGATGAAGTATACTACTACCCTATTGTATGTATTAAAATTGAGCCTTTACAACAAAAGTTTTCCGACAAGCTCACCCACAGGGATTTTCTCGGTGCACTTATGAATTTGGGAATTGAACGAGAAATGCTCGGTGACATAAAAATTCTCAACAACGAGGGGTATTTATTTTGCCTTGACAAAATCAGCCAATATATTGTTGACAGTCTTTCGTCAATTAAGCACACCTCCGTGAAGTGCAAAATCATTGATGACATTCCCG
>CABQCC010000206.1 GCA_902462495.1 uncultured Eubacterium sp.
AGATGAGCTTACAGCAGAGCTAAGCTGCGTGAAGACACAATCATTGACTATACCGTAAGACTCGGTAAGGCAATCGGTATTGTTGGTCTTTATAACATTCAGTTTATCGCTGATGCAAACGATGATGTATTTGTAATTGAGGTTAACCCTCGTTCATCTCGTACAGTTCCGTTCCTTTCAAAGGCAACAAGCGTTCCTATGGCTCACATTGCAACACAGGTTATTCTTGGCCACAGCCTCAAGGAGCAGGGATATACAAACGTATATCAGCCTGAAAAGAAGCGTTGGTATGTTAAAGCACCTGCTTTCTCATTCAGCAAACTTAAAGGTATGGATACATATCTTTCACCTGAAATGAAGTCAACAGGTGAGGCTATCGGTTATGATAAGTCGCTCACAAGAGCACTTTACAAGGCAATTCAGGCTTCAGGAATGAATGTTGCAAACTACGGTACGGTTTTGGTTACTATTGCTGACCAGGACAAGCCTACAGCTTTACCTCTTATCAAGAGATTTTACGACCTCGGCTTCAACATTGAAGCAACAGAAGGTACTGCAAAGTATCTTAAAGAGCACGGTATCAGAACAAGAGTTCGTCAAAAACTCACGGCTGACGAAAGTGACGAAATCCTTAAGGCTCTCCGTCAGGGACATATTGCTTATGTTATCAACACAATTGATATTAATGCAGGCGACAGCCACTCGGACGGCTCTGAAATCAGAAGAGCGGCAGTAGATAACAATGTAACAATGTTTACTTCTCTTGATACTGTAAAGGTTCTTCTTGATGTACTTGAAGAAATTACACTCGGCGTATCAACTATTGACGCAGAATAAAGGATAATTTATGTATAAGCAGAATAAATATAAAATTTTATTAAATGATGCTTTGACAGAGGATGTTTACAAAATGGTTCTCGGCGGTGATACTCAGTATATCACCGCTCCGGGACAGTTCATCAACATTCAGCTTGACGGCAAATTTTTGCGCAGACCTATTTCTGTTTGTGATTACAGCGATGACACAATCACAATTATTTACAAGGTCGTAGGTGAGGGAACAGAGCAAATGAAAGACCTTGCAGTTGGTGACATTCTTGATGTTCTCACAGGCCTTGGCAACGGCTATGATATTTCGAAGTCAACAAAACCGCTTCTTATCGGTGGCGGAGTCGGTGTTCCGCCTATGTACAATCTTGCAAAATCATTGATTAATGACGGTCAAAAAGTGTCTGTTGTTTTGGGCTTTAACACTGCAAAAGAGATATTCTATGAGGACGAATTCAAAGCTCTCGGATGTGATGTCTTTGTTACAACCGTTGACGGCTCATATGGAGTTAAGGGCTTTGTTACAGACGCAATGAAAGATATAGATTACGATTATTTCTATACTTGTGGTCCGCTTCCGATGTTCAAGGCGATTTATAATGCAACCGAAACTTCGGGTCAATTTAGCTTTGAAGAGCGTATGGGTTGCGGATTCGGTGCTTGTATGGGTTGCTCATGCAAAACAAAGTATGGCAACAAGAGAATTTGTAAGGATGGCCCTGTTCTTGTTAAGGAGGAGATTATATGGTAGATTTATCGGTTAACCTTGCAGGAATGGAATTGGACAATCCTGTTGTTCCGGCATCGGGTACATTCGGCT
>CABQCC010000207.1 GCA_902462495.1 uncultured Eubacterium sp.
TTTGCTGGATTTTGCCCTTATCCATAACAACCACGGTGTCGCTCATAGAGAGCGCTTCCTCTTGGTCGTGGGTAACATAAATAAAGGTTATGCCGAGTTCCTGCTGAATGTTTTTAAGTTCTCGCTGCATATCCTTGCGAAGCTTGAGGTCAAGCGCACCGAGTGGCTCGTCCAAAAGAAGAATATGCGGTTTATTTGCAAGCGCTCTTGCAATGGCAACACGCTGTTGCTGACCGCCTGAAAGTGAGTTAATCGGGCGTTTTTCAAAGCCCTTGAGATTAACAAGTTTGAGCATATCCGCAACGATTTGACGAACCTCCTCTTTCGGCTTCTTTTGAAGCTGAGGTCCGAATGCTATATTTTCATATACATTCAAATGAGAAAAAAGAGCATAACGCTGAAAGATTGTATTGACTCTACGCTTATGTGCAGGCAGGTCGTTGATGCGTTTACCCTCAAATATAATATCTCCGCTATCGGGCTTGACGAAGCCGGCAATGGCACGAAGAGTTGTGGTTTTACCGCATCCTGATGGTCCTAACAGGGTTATAAACTCTTTTTCGTTGATGTATAAATTTAGATTTTCCAAAACTGTGTTATCACCATAGCTGACGGTGATATTCTTCAAGTCAATAATCTTTTTCAATTATGCACTTCCTCTTTATTGCAGGCGTTGGAAAGACTCACCAACCCCCTCACGATTTACAATTAAAAAATTGCATTAAGTCAAATATATATTTTTTATATTATAATGTCAATATTTTTTTATGATTTTCAGCAAAAAAATGTCGCAAAAAGTAACATCGGCTCTCCTTGACAAAGCATACAAAGAGAGCCTTTTAAGTTTTAAATCATAGGATTAAACTGCACACCGTCAACTGCGCACTTGATTGTGCCCTCAACTTTTGAAAAATCGCAGACCAAAGAACGAGGCTTTTCGCAAGGATTATCGAGCGCCATGGGAACAAAATAAAAGTTACGATTGTTCATAAGAGCACCGATATTTTTTGCCGAAGCACCGAGTGCATCATTTGTTGAAACGCCGACAACAACAGGCTTGTCGTTGCGTAGGTGCGATTTCACCGCCATTGTGACGGGAGTGTCGTTTATACCGTTTGCAAGTTTGGCGAGTGTGTTGGAAGTACACGGAACAACACACAACACATCAAACATATGCTTAGGTCCAATCGGTTCGGCAGAATCAATGGTTGAAATTATATCTCTGCCACAGATTGAAACGACCTGCTCCCTCACATCTTTAGCATTCCCGAATCTTGTGTCAATATTATAAGCATTGAACGACATAATCGGAGTGACAATGTGACCGCTGTCTACAAGTGATTGCATAGCCTCTATGCTTTTTTTGAATGTGCAAAACGAGCCTGTAAGGCAATATCCGATTTTCACAGCGTCACCCCCATATGTTCAATTACTGCTTTTGCAACTGTTTCTCCTGCCGATTTCGGCGAATACTTTGCAGGAAGTCCTCTTGCAACAATCAAATTTAGTCCGAGTGATTCGGCAAAATGCACATCAATTCCACCCGGAAACGATGCCAAATCAACAAGCAACACATCCTTTTTGAACGAACGAAGTTCCCTTTCGTTAATTATCGGATGAGGCACTGTGTTGAACACAAAATCA
>CABQCC010000208.1 GCA_902462495.1 uncultured Eubacterium sp.
ATCACCCGACAATTTTTCCTTGTCGGTAAGGGTTGCCTTTTCTTTTGCACGAAGTTCGTTTGAACGCTTTTCAAGCTCGTTTCTGTCCCCGATTTTTTGAGTTACGGCATCGTTGCTTTCGCTTGCCTTTTGGCGAAGTTCGTCAGCCTGTGCCTTAACATCGTTGATAGAAAGCATGAGATTTTCGTTTTTGGCTTTAATCTCGTTTATTTCATCCGTGATGTTCTTAACCCTGTCGGACTGTGTCGACTTGCGAAGTTCCAACTCCTCAACAGAAAGTCTTGCAGCCTCGCTGTCCTTGGTTAAAGTTACTAGGTCAAGGTTAATTTGTTCTGTCCTTTCTCTGATTTCATCACGCTTTGATGAAAGTTCCTTTGCACCTGTCGAAACATTGTTAAGTTCAGCTTCGGTATCTGCCATCTGTTTTTCAATTTCAACAGCCTCTTGCTTTGCATTTTCAACAGCTTGATTGAACAAAAGAATTCTGCCCTCGCTGTTTTCCTGTTCTCTGCGCATTGTGTCTCGCTGATTGATGAACGATTGAAGCTTGTCCGAAATAAGCTTTGCGTCACCCTCGGCACGAATGTACTCCTCCTTTGCGTTGCGTAAATCCGCATCCGCACCTTGGAGGTCGGCAACCGCAGAATTGGCAGACTCAATCGCTTTTTTAAGTTCTGCCTGAACTTCTTTAAGTTCATCGCCAATCTTTTGTGCCTCTGCCTTTAGTTCTTCAATAAGATTTGCACGAGAAAGCACACCGCTTCCCTTACCCTTTGAACCGCCCGACATTGAACCGCCCGGACTCATCACCTGACCGTCAAGGGTGACAATCTTATATCTGTTTTTATATCTCTTTGAAATTGCAATGGCACAGTCAATATCCTCAACAACCATAACTCTGCCGAGCAAATTTTCAACAATATCTCTGTACTGTTCGTCACAATCCACAAGATTTGATGCAACATCGACAAAACCAAAGTTGTCATCAAGATTTTTTTCTTCCATATATCTCGGCTTGATTGCAGAAATCGGGAGAAATGTTGCTCTGCCGACATTGTTCTGCTTCAAGTAATTAATGGCACGCTTTGCGTCACTTTCGGTTGACACAACAACATTTTGCATTGCCGCACCGAGTGCGATTTCAATAGCGGTTGAATTTTCGTTGTCAACGGTAATAAGCTGTGACAATGTGCCGTGAACACCCGGAAGTGCCTTGCTTTGGCTTTGCTTGAGCACCGCCTTTACAGCACCCGAAAATCCCTCCATATTCTTTTCCAAATCTTCAAGAACACGGGCACGGTCGCTCTTTTCCGCCATTTGGCGTACAAGCCTTTCGGCTTCCTGCTTAATCTTTTCCGCCTTTTGCTTTTTGGCGTCAACTTTCATTTGATAACCGCCGAGAGAGTTTTCGTATTCGTCAATTCTTTCTTTCAAGAATTCAAGGTTTTTGTTGCTCTCGTCCGCCTGACTTTGAGTGTAAGCAATATCCTTTTGGGTCGCCTCGATTTGCGAAGCAATAGTGTCCTTGCGAGAATTGATTTCCTCAATAGACGAAGTCGCCTGCGACATTTTTACCTTGCTGTCGGAAAGTTTTATCGTAAGAGCAGTAAGCATTTGATTGAGTTCAACCGTCTTGT
>CABQCC010000209.1 GCA_902462495.1 uncultured Eubacterium sp.
AAACTATGGCAGGAAAGTTTGAAATCACCAAGCACGGTGACAGCGCTTTCACATTTGAATTTATAGTAGACGAAAAGGTTGTCGGCACTTCTCCTGAATTTGACAAGGAGGATGCTTGCAAGCGTGGCGTCAAGGCAGTAAAGAAGAACTCTCGTATGAAGGTTCAAAACGCTATTGCCGGTGACGAGGAAAAGACAAATCCAAAGTATTTGGTAGAGGCTGACGGTGACAAGGTTAAGTATACTTTGTTCTTGCAAACAGGTGCTGTTGCACTTGAGGGTAGTGCCGACAGCGAGGCAGAGGCTTTGGAGATTATCGAAAAAATCGGCAACAATGCAAATGCCGCACAGATGACAATGGCAGAGGTTGTCCTCAGCGAAAACGAGCAAAAGCAAATCAGAATTGACAAGCTCACTGCTCTTCAAAACGCAGGCAACGACCCATTCGAAATCACAATTGCAACCCAAACACATCACTCAAACGAAATCATTGAGAATTTTGACGAGCTTGAGGAAAAAGATGTTACCATCGCCGGCAGAATTATGACTTGGCGTGATATGGGCAAGGCAAACTTCATTGATATTCAGGACAGAAACGGCAGAATTCAGTCTTATGTAAGAATGAACGATGTCGGCGAGGAAGTTTTCAAGGAATTTAAGACTTGGGACATCGGCGATATTGTTGAAATCAAGGGCTTTGTTTTCAAAACAAGAACAGGCGAAATTTCTGTTCACGCAAAGGAACTCAGACTTCTTTCAAAGTCACTTCTTCCACTTCCTGAAAAGTTCCACGGTCTTACCGACACAGACACAAGATACCGCAGAAGATACCTTGATATGATTATGAATCCTGATGTAAAGGATACTTTCATCAAGCGTTCAAAGATTATTTCTTCAATCCGTTCATATCTTGACAATCTCGGCTTTATCGAGGTAGAAACACCTATCCTCAACACTATCCCGGGCGGTGCGGCTGCAAGACCGTTCATCACTCACCACAACACTCTTGATATGGATATGTATCTCCGTATCGCAACAGAGCTTTATCTCAAGCGTCTTATTGTAGGCGGTATGGAAAGAGTATATGAAATCGGCAGAAACTTCCGTAACGAGGGTATGGATGTTCGCCATAACCCTGAATTCACTTGCATTGAGCTTTATCAGGCATTTACCGATTATCACGGTATGATGGACATTGCAGAGGCTCTTATCCGCAACGCCGCAAACGAGGTTTGCGACAGCCTCCATATTGTTTTCAACGGCACAGAAATCGACCTTGAAAGTCCGTTCAGACGCCTTACAATGGTTGATGCTGTTAAGGAGTTCAGCGGTATAGACTTTGCTTCGTTTATGGGCGACAACGAAAAGGCTGTTGCCATCGCAAAGGAAAAGGATATTGAAATTGCACCGGGCAAGGCTACTTGGGGCGACATTCTCAATTCATTCTTCGAGGAATTTGTTGAGGAAAATCTCACACAGCCAACATTTATTATGGATTATCCTGTTGAGGTCAGCCCGCTTACAAAGAGAAAGCCTGATTGTCCTGAACTCACCGAAAGATTTGAACTCTTCATTCTCGGCGGTGAATACGGCAACGCTTACAGCGAAGCACCGTGGCTCACTCCGTATATTTTAT
>CABQCC010000210.1 GCA_902462495.1 uncultured Eubacterium sp.
AATAAATAGAATATAATAATTATATTTTATCTTGAAAAATAAAAACAATAGGCATATAATAAAGGCGAAAAACATAAAAGAAAGAAGGCTAATAAAATATGGCAGCACAAATCTGTGCCGTAATAATTTTTGTCGTTATGTTCGCACTTATTATTATGGACAAAATCCCACGCCAGTGGGTAACATTGGGTTGTGGTCTTGCAACCATCGTTATTGTATTTGGAATTTGTATGAAAAGTCCGAGTGCAATAATGGAAACACTCAACATCAAAAGCATATTCACAACAGAGTTTTGGCACGTTTCATCACAAGGCGGCGAAAGCTCAAGCGGTATCAACTGGTCGACAATCATATTCATAGCAGGTATGATGGTTATGGTTGAGGGTATGGCTAAAGCAGGATTTTTCCGCTGGCTCTGCCTCACAATCGCAAAAGCAGTTAAGTACAAGGTTATGCCGATTCTCGTAACATTTATGATTATGAGCGCCGTGCTTTCAATGTTCATTGACAGCATCACCGTAATTTTGTTCTTGGCAGCAGTTACGGTTGAACTTTCTCAGCTTCTCAAATTTACACCCGTTCCGATGGTGCTTGCGGAAATCTTCTGTGCAAACCTCGGCGGTTCCGCAACAATGTGCGGTGACCCGCCAAACATCATCATTGGCACAGCGCTTGGTTACAGCTTTGCCGATTTCCTTACAAACACAGGCCTTATAGCAGGTATCTCGCTTATTTTCATTATTTTGTTCTTCTTCTTTTCATTCAAAAAGGAGCTTTCGGCATCAAGCAACGAACCTGTTGACCCTGCAACATTCCCAAATCCGTCCGATGCAATTGAGAACAAAAAGGACTTCATCATCAGCTCAATCATTTTCCTTATTGCTGTTGTTCTCCTTATAACTCACGCACAAACAGGACTTACCGTTGCATTTATCGGTGTGCTTATTGCGGCAATTACACTCATCACTTCGTTTAAGCACATCAAGTTTATTTTAAAGAAAATCGACTACAAAACACTTTTGTTCTTCATCGGCTTGTTCATAGTTGTCGGCGGACTTGAGCAAACAGGCGTTTTGAAGCTTATTGCAAGCTTTATTGAAAAAATCTGTGGCGGCAACATCTTTGCTATGGTGCTCATCATTATGTGGATTTCTGCTGTTGCAAGTGCATTTGTTGACAACATTCCATTTGCAGCAACAATGGTTCCTGTTATCAAAACTCTTGCAGCAACAACTCCGGGTGCAGAACTTGCAACTCTTGCATATTCACTTTCTGTCGGCACAGACATCGGCGGAAGTGCAACACCTATCGGTGCTTCGGCAAATGTTGTCGGAACTTCGGTTATTTCAAAAGCAGGTCACCCTGTCGGCTGGGGCAAATATTGCAAATCGGCAATACCGGCAACGGCAATTGTTCTCATCATTGCAATGATAGTAATCAAATTAAGATACTTCTAAAGGAGGGTTAATTTATGGCTAAACAATTTATAATTTCAATCGGTCGTGAATACGGCTCGGGCGGTCGTGTGATCGCCGAGGAATTGGCAAAAAGATACAATGTAAGCCTTTACGGTAAAAATCTTTTGGATTTAGTCGCACAAGAAAAGAAC
>CABQCC010000211.1 GCA_902462495.1 uncultured Eubacterium sp.
ATTTTTGATTACAATCTCTAATTTTTCTACATCAATGATATGCGTCAATTTGCGGCAACGATTTCGTCAGAGTTCTGAGAGAAACAAGGGCAATGCAACTTATCAAGGGCTTTTTGCTTTTGACTGTTGTTTATCTTGTTGTAACTTTCCTTGGAATGGGTGCATCGAGTTATATTATGAGGATGATATTCAATAATATCCTCATTATTCTTGTTATACTGTTCGGACCCGAAATTCGCAAAATTTTGGAACAGGTCGGCAAGGGCAAGGCAACCAATTTTATCAAAGGGCTGTTCAATTCGGGCGTTGCCATTGATGTTGCCGAAATGAAGCAAACAATTGACGCAACCTGCAAATCCTGTGCAGAAATGGCTGATGCAAAAATCGGCGCACTCATCGTGTTCGAAAACGAAACGCTTTTGGGCGATATTATCGCTTCGGGTACGGTTGTTGACGCCACTCCGTCAAAGGAAATCATCGGCAATATTTTTTATCCGAAGTCACCGCTTCACGATGGAGCAATGGTTATCAGAGGCAATAGGATTTATGCGGCAGGCTGTATTTTGCCGCTTACAAAGAATAATAATCTTTCCTCTCAACTCGGAACCCGTCACAGAGCCGCACTCGGTTTGAGCGAGCAAAGTGATGCCATTGTTTTTGTTGTAAGCGAGGAAAGAGGCGAAATCAGTTGCGCCGTCAACGGCACACTTCGCCGTGATATTTCTACAGGCGATATGCGTGATATTTTGACTCAGCAGTACATCCCCGACAGTTTCTCCTCGGATGACAAGATTATTTCTAAGCTGAAAAGGAGGTTTAAGTAATGAGCAAAAATAACACTTCCGATACAGTTAAAAAAGAAAAATCAAAGTTTTCCTTTTCAGACCTTGTATACAATGATAAGTATCTCATAGTTTTGTCAATATTTTTGGCTGTTATCGTGTGGATCGGCTCGTCACTCAGCGTCGGTGCGGATGACACAAAAACAATCAAAGTAACTGCTCCTATCGAACTCAGCGGAAAGCTTTCGGGCATCGGTATGCAGTATTATGCACTTCAAAATTCTGTTGATTTGAGCATCACTTTGTCGGGTCAAAAATATGTCATCGGTCAGGTTACGGCAGATGATTTGAACATTACCTTTGACACTTCGGCGGTTAACAGAACCGGCAATCAGTCAATTCCGATTCGTGTAACCAACAAATCAAAGCGACTTGATTATACCGTTGAATCGGTTTATCCAAGTTCGATTGAGGGCTATTTTGATGTCAATACAACCAAGACTTTTGATGTTGATGTCAAGTTCGACAGGGACAAGATTGCAGACGGATATGTTTTCGGCACTCCTGTTCTCAGCGAGGACAAGATTGTTGTTTCAGGTCCTAAAACCTATGTTGACAAAATTGATAATGCTTATTGCGAGGTCAATTTCGGCGACAGAACAAATCTCACCGAGCCGTTCACACAGGATTGTGAAATCAACCTTGACGGCAACGGTGTAGAAACAAGCTATATCACAATAACCAACAGAACAGACACTAACACACCGATTACTTCACTTTCGGTTACAGATC
>CABQCC010000212.1 GCA_902462495.1 uncultured Eubacterium sp.
GGAAATGTCTGCAACGCAGACAAAAGGGGGCGTCTACGCAGTAAAGGTGGCAACACGAAGTGTTGACGGTGGGGTTTTAAAAATGCTGTAAGTATCGAACTTACAGCATTTTTGGCGTTTTTCGTTTTTTGCGAACAAGCGGTACCATCGTACAGCAAAGTTCGCAAGAAAACGAAATTCAGAACCTTTCTCAACAAGCCTAAGCGTGCCAAAAACACTTTTTTGACACGCTTTTGTCCGCCAAAAAATAATTAAATCTGATGTTTATTTTTAATTTTAAGTCGTTCCATCGCACGGGAAAGATTTGCTTGGATTTGGTAATATTCATCAAGCGAATGCTGTTGACGAAGTTCCTCCTCCGCTCTTTCGGCAGCCTCTTGAGCACGGCGCTTATCGATTTCTTCGGGAAGCTCGGCAGAAATGCAAACAAGGTTTGCACGATTGTCGAAGAACTCCAAGAGTCCCGAACCGACAAACGCTTCTGTCACCTTGCCCTCGGCATCCGTGAACTTCATTTCGCCAAATTCGATAGGTGCAACCGTGTTTTCGTGGTTTGCCAAAAATCCGCAAAGTCCCTCTTCCGCAACGGGCACAACAAGACTTTGCGCCTCACCGTCAAAAAAGATACGGTTTGACGCAACAATCTTCAATTTAAAAGTGTTCATATAAATCACCAATTAAAGTGTTTTTGCTTTTTCAATAGCGTCATCAATAGTACCGACATTGAAGAACGCCATTTCAGGCAAGTCGTCAACCTCACCGTCAACAATAGCCTTGAAGCCTCTTACAGATTCCTTGAGCGGAACATAAACGCCCTTTAAGCCTGTAAATGTTTCTGCTACATGGAACGGCTGTGACAAGAACTTTTCAATCTTTCTTGCACGATATACAGAAAGCTTATCATCATCAGACAATTCCTCCATACCGAGGATTGCGATAATATCCTGAAGTTCCTTGTACTTCTGCAAATATTCCTGAACCTTGCAGGCAACCTCGTAGTGCTCCTCGCCTACAACATCGGCCTCCAAAATTCTTGAGTTGGACTCAAGTGGGTCAACCGCAGGATAAATACCTTTTTCTACTATCTTACGAGAAAGAACGGTAGTTGCGTCAAGGTGAGCAAAGGTTGTTGCAGGAGCAGGGTCTGTAAGGTCATCGGCAGGAACATAAACAGCCTGAACAGATGTGATTGAGCCGTTCTTGGTGGAGGTGATTCTCTCCTGAAGTTCACCGACATCAGTTGCCAAAGTCGGCTGATAACCAACGGCTGACGGCATTCTGCCCAAAAGAGCTGAAACCTCGGAGCCTGCCTGAATAAATCTGAAGATGTTATCAATGAAAAGAAGCACATCCTGATGCTGTTTGTCACGGAAATACTCTGCCATTGTAAGTCCTGTTTCGGCAACTCTCATTCTTGCTCCCGGTGGTTCGTTCATCTGACCGAAAACCAAAGCAGTCTTGTTGATTACGCCCGACTCTTTCCTTTCGTTCCAAAGGTCGTTACCCTCTCTT